>JANNQW010000044.1:0-4503 GCA_031400955.1 Verrucomicrobiota bacterium | reverse complement strand
CGTTGTTTCGGCCTGGTTCTTGGTTTCGACATCTTCTTTGCGCTGCTTGTCCTCCTCGGCATGAAGTTCAGCTTCGCGCTTGGCTTTTTCGATCTCGTCCTTGCTGAGACCGCTGCTGCCGGCGATGGAGATTTTGCTTTCTTTGCCAGTGGTTTTTTCCTTGGCGGCGACGTGGAGGATGCCGTTGGCATCAATGTCGAACGTGACTTCGATCTGCGCCGTGCCACGGGGCATAGGCGGAATGCCGTCGAGCTTGAAAGTGCCGAGGACTTTGTTGCCTTCGGCGCGTGCCAGCGGGCGTTCGCCTTGAATGACCACGACCTCGACGCCTGGCTGGTTGTCGGAGGCGGTGGAGAATGTCTGCGTCTGGCGTTTCGGAATGGTGGTGTTGCGCGGGATCATCGCGGTGGCGATGCCGCCCTCGGTCTCGATGGCCAGCGTGAGCGGAGTCACGTCGAGCAGGAGCACGTCCTTCACGCTGCCCTGAAGAACGCCGCCCTGAATAGCCGCGCCAATGGCGACGACTTCATCTGGATTCACGCCTTGATGCGGATCTTTGCCGGCGAGTTTCTTCGCGGTCTCGACAACCTTCGGCATTCTGGTCATGCCGCCGACAAGCACGAGTTCATCGATCTTCGCGGCATCAAGCTTGGAAGCGGCGAGACAATCTTTGACGGGCTTGATGGTGCGCTCAAAGAGGCTGTCGCAAAGCTGTTCCAATTTTGCCCGCGTCAGGGTCTTCATGATGTGCTTCGGTCCGGACTGGTCCGCCGTGATGAAGGGCAGGTTCAAGTCGTAGCTCTGCGATGAGCTCAGTGCGATCTTGGCCTTTTCCGCTTCTTCCTTGATGCGCTGGAGAGCGTCGGGCTGGCCGCTGAGATCAATGCCGGTGTCGGTTTTGAATTCGTTGACGATCCAAGTGATGAGCGTGTTGTCCCAGTCGTCGCCGCCGAGATGCGTGTCGCCATCGGTGGCCATGACTTCAAAGACGCCGTCGCCGATGTCCAGCACGCTAATATCGAAGGTGCCGCCGCCGAGGTCATACACGGCAATCTTCTCGTCTTTCTTTTTGTCTAGGCCGTAGGCCAGCGAGGCCGCGGTGGGTTCGTTGATGATACGGCGCACATTGAGGCCGGCGATCTCACCGGCCGCTTTGGTCGCATTGCGCTGTGAATCGTTAAAGTAAGCCGGCACGGTGATGACGGCATCGGTGATAGTTTCACCAAGGCGAGCCTCAGCATCTGCCTTGAGCTTCGCGAGGATCATCGCGGAAATTTCCTGTGGGCTGTAAACTTTTTTCTCGCCGCCCGCCTCGACTTCCACATGGGCGTCGCCATTGGAAGCCGCAACGATTTTGTAAGGCACGCGTTTGTCGGCCTCGGTCAGTTCGGCGAACTTGCGGCCCATGAGGCGCTTGACGGAGAAGACGGTGTTGCGCGAGTTGGTGACTGCCTGGCGCTTGGCGGCCTGGCCGACGAGACGTTCGCCAGTTTTCGTGAAGGCCACCACGGAAGGTGTGGTGCGCGCGCCTTCCGAGTTTTCCAGCACTTGGGGTTCGCTGCCTTCGAGAACGGCCATGCACGAATTGGTGGTGCCGAGGTCAATGCCAAGAATCTTGCTCATAATGTGTGATTTAATGCCTCTACTCACAATGAGCACGGGCACGTCTACTAGGGCAGAAGCCGTGCCATCCACGAGTTTATGCTATAAGTCAATAATAACCAGTGATATATGAATTTTCACATCGCAGCAAGATTAACTTCAATTTTGTCATTAAGTGCCGATTTGTCTCTTTATCACTCAAGCGTGGGGACATTATGGCATTGACTGGTAAGCCAAAAAAACCGCGCTCGAAAAATTAAGTTCATCATCGGATGGCATTCATTTCGGACGAAATAAAATCAGTTGCAAGATAGAGGATGAAATTCCATTATATTAGACACCGTCAAATTGAACCTCTCCCGCAACCACCATGAAAGCACTCGTCAAAGCAAAAGCTGAACCTGGTCTCTGGCTCCAGGACGTCGCCGAACCTTCCGTCGGCATCAACGACGTGCTCATCAAGGTTCACAAGACTGGGATCTGTGGCACGGATCTTCACATCTGGAACTGGGATGCCTGGGCGCAGAAGACCATCCCGGTCCCGATGGTCGTCGGTCATGAATTTGTCGGCGAAGTGATCAAGGTGGGCTCGAATGTTTCCGACTTCCTTCCCGGCGAAATCGTCAGCGCGGAAGGCCATGTAGTTTGCGGCCGTTGCCGCAACTGCCTCGCGGGCCGGCGTCATCTTTGCAAAAACACAGTCGGCATTGGAGTCAATCGCACAGGCGCGTTCGCCGAATACATCAGCGTGCCAATGACGAATGTCTGGCACCACCGCGAAGGCGTGGATGAGGAAGTCGCCAGCATCTTCGATCCCTTCGGCAATGCCGTGCACACCGCGCTTGCATTTGAATGCCTCGGCGAAGATGTGCTCATCACCGGCGCGGGTCCCATCGGCATCATGGCCATTCCCGTCGTCAAGCATGCCGGTGCACGGCACGTCGTGATCACGGATGTAAATGAATACCGGCTCGATCTCGCACGAAAAATGGGCGCGACGCGCGCGGTGAACGTGAAGAGCGAAAAAATCGAAGACGTGCAGCAGCAGCTCGGCATGAAGGAAGGCTTCGACATCGGCCTTGAAATGAGCGGCAACGCCAGCGCCTTCCGCAGCATGATCGACAACATGTGCCACGGCGGGAAGATCGCCATGCTCGGCATTCCGAGCGAGCAAATCGCCATTGACTGGAACAAGGTCATTTTCAACATGCTCACCATCAAAGGCATCTATGGCCGCGAGATGTATGAAACCTGGTATCAGATGAGTGTGATGCTGGAGAGCGGATTGAACATCAAGCCGGTGATCACGCACCGATTCCATTACACGGAATTCGGAAAGGGCTTCGCAGCGATGGAGTCGGGCAACTGCGGCAAGGTCGTCCTGGACTGGACTCACTGAACGTCATGACACAAGAATTCAAAACTCACCTCGACGCCCAGCTCGACGCCATCCGCGCAGCCGGGACTTACAAACTTGAGCGCAAGCTCTCCACGCCGCAGGGTTCGATCATTCAAGCCAATGGCGGGAAGCCCGTGCTCAACATGTGCGCGAACAATTACCTCGGACTCGCCCAGCATCCGAAGATCAGGCAGGCGGCGCACGAGGCTCTTGATCACTGGGGCTACGGTCTGGCCAGCGTGCGTTTCATCTGCGGCACTCAAGGAGTGCACAAGGAACTCGAAACTAAGCTCAGCGAATTTCTCGGCACCGACGACACCATTCTTTACGGCTCCTGCTTCGATGCCAACGGCGGACTTTTTGAAACCATTCTCGGAGCCGAGGACGCGGTCATCAGCGATGAACTCAATCATGCCTCCATCATTGATGGCGTGCGCCTGTGCAAGGCTGCGCGCTTCCGCTACAAGAACTGCGACATGGCCGATCTGGAGGCACAGCTCATCGCAGCGGACGCCAATGGCGCGCGCTTCAAGCTCATCGCGACCGATGGCGTGTTCTCCATGGATGGCTTCATCGCTCCATTGAAAGCCATCTGCGATCTGGCGGACAAATACCATGCGCTGGTGATGGTGGACGACTCGCACGCCGTCGGTTTCATGGGCAAACGCGGGCGCGGCACACACGAACACTGCGATGTGATGGGTCGTGTGGACATCATCACAGGCACCCTGGGCAAAGCTCTCGGCGGCGCCAGCGGTGGCTACACGAGCGGTCGCAAGGAGATTATCGAACTGCTGCGCCAGCGTTCGCGGCCTTATCTTTTCAGCAACACCCTGGCACCGGTGATCGCCGGAGCATCCTTAGTGGCGCTCGATATTTTGAGCGGGTCCACCGAATTGCGCGATCAGCTGGAAGCAAACACCCAATTCTTCCGTGAAGAAATGACAAGGGCGGGTTTCAACATCGTCGCTGGCATTCATCCCATCGTGCCCGTCCTGCTGGGTGATGCAGCGCTGGCGACGCGGTTCGCAGACGCCATGTTGCAGCGCAGCGTCTATGTCATCGGTTTCAGCTACCCGGTCGTGCCGCAAGGCAAGGCGCGCATCCGCACACAGATCAGCGCAGTTCACACCCGCGAAGAATTGGAATTTGCCGTGAAAGCCTTCGCGGACACCAAGGCGGATCTTGGCATCTGAGTTTCTGACTATTGACTTTGGCAGCCACGCACCTTTCGCGATCTAACTGCCAGTCGAAAATAACCGAAAGCAACAGACTGTAGAAATTTATAGCAAAATAGATTGACCAACTTAGATAAGGTTGGTATTATCCGTTCTAACCTACGCAAATCATGCAAGCCTACCGGAACAACAAAACAGCGCATACGACCTCATGGTCGCTGCGTCCCGGTATGTTGTGCCCCTCCAGAAGCATACGCTTCGCACAGCCAAATATCGAGGTCGCGGACCTTAATGGGGAGGCGCGCAGGTAATTTTCGATTTGAT
>JANNQW010000043.1:0-9671 GCA_031400955.1 Verrucomicrobiota bacterium | reverse complement strand
GCGCTGAAGGATGCGTTCGGCGCGCACGGCTGCGGCGCTGGTATCACCCTGCAGCACCAGCGCACGCGCCAGCCCGAGCTGGGCATCGAGATGCTCGGGATCGAGCGTGAGGATTTTGGAAAATGCCTCGTGCGCTTCATCGAGATGAATATCATCGAGGCAAGCGTGACCAAAAAGGAGAAGCAGCGCGACGTTGTCGGACGACTGTGCCAGGGCATCACGGAGCGATTCGAGGCGGGACATAGGATAAGCCAAGTGGGGAAGCCCAGCGAGGTAAGCCACCTTCATGCCGTTAGGCACGCATTTCCAGAAAATTCTTCAGGAGCTTCTTCCCGTCCTGCGTGAGGATGCTTTCCGGATGGAACTGCACGCCGTGAATGGGAAGCTCCTTGTGGCGCACGCCCATGATTTCGCTGTCGTCATCGGCAGCGACGGCGGTGATCTCGAGACACGATGGCAAAGTCTCGCGCCGGATGATGAGACTGTGATACCGCGTGGCTTCGAAATCTTGCTTCATGCCGGCGAAGACTGATGCGTCCGTATGATGAATGCGCGAGACCTTGCCGTGCATCAGCCGGCCCGCGCGAATGACATCGCCGCCGAACACATCACCGATGCATTGGTGTCCCAGACAAACGCCAAGCAGCGGCGTGGTGGCGCCGAACTTGCGGATGACATCGTTGCTCACGCCCGCTTCCTTCGGCGTGCAGGGGCCGGGTGAGATACAGATGTGATCGGGCTTGAGCCGACTGATTTCGTCAAGTGTCACCTGGTCATTGCGACGGATCTCCATGGTCGCGCCCATCTCACCGAAATACTGGACGAGGTTGTAGGTGAAGGAATCGTAGTTGTCGATGATCAGGAGCATGAGCGTGGGCGCAGCGCACTATCCGCAATCTTGAGATCATGGCAAGGGGCGCCGCAAGAGGGAATTGTGACGAGTGGCCCGGATCAATTACGATTTTTTAGACTAAAATCTCGCTACCCTGCGTCTTGATACACGAGAATCACTCTTAACCCGCCATGAACGACCGAGAACTGGAACACCTTTACGACGCGCACGCGTCAGGATTGTTTCATTATCTAGTGACGTTCACCAAAGGGGAAGCGGATGCGCGCGACTTGCTGCAGGAGCTTTTTATCAAACTGGCCCGCGGGGTGAAAATGGAGCTGCAAAGCGAGAAGGCGTTTCTCTACCGGCTGGCGCATAACCTGGCGATCGACTGGCTGCGGCGGCGCAAGGTGCGATGGGATTCGGAAGAGCGCTTGGTTAAAGAACTCGATGAGGGCGGACAGAGGGCACCCGATCCTGATGCGGCGCTGCTGGCGCGGTGTTTTGCGGAAGCAATGAAGAAGCTGCCGGATGAGCAGCGCACCATTGTGCAGCTCAAACTTTGGGACGGACTTACATTCGATGAGATCGCAGAGGCTCAAGGCATCCCGTTGAACACGGCGGCGAGCCGCTATCGCTATGCATTAGACAAACTCCGGACGCTGCTGCGTCCTATCTACGAGGAACTGCTATGAATGACGACGACTTCGAAAAGAAATTGCACGCTCTGACCGGCGCGCTGCACCGGCCCGATCCGACGCCGTTCTGGAAGGCAGACATCCTGGCAAGGGCGCGGCGCGAGGCGGATACTCTTCCATTCAAGCGCACGCTGCCACCGCGCTGGCTGATGCTTGGCTGGGCCGCGGCATGGGCGGCTGTTCTTGTGATGAATTTCACCGCACCGCAAGACACGACAGTCAGTGCCGCGCGGAGCGGCGCAAATTCCAAAACGAAACTTTCACCATCGCCTGTCACGCCACCGCAAAATGACGTGGCCACGCTGCTCGCCTTTCATCGTCACCTGAACCTCAGCCTAGATCTACCACAATGAACTTCTTCAAACGTCTCTGGCTGAAACCTTGGTTCCGCGGTCTCGCATGGACTGCTGTAACACTCGTCACGTTGTATGCGCTGCTTTACACCTGGCTCAACTGGAGCTGGGGACGGCAGTGGGCCGCGACCACCGCCATGCTCAAGGCGGAGGGCGAGACGCTCCACTTCCGCGCGACCATGAACGATCCGGTTCCCGAGGCGGATAACTTTTGTGCGATTCCGTTGCTGAAAGACCTCGCCTTGGTGGTGGACAATGATGAGAGCAAAGGAATGCCCGGTGAAAATCGCAGACGGCTGGATGCGATCAAACTTCCATCGGAGAGCAAGAAAGCCGGAACGCGCCCGAGATTTGGGAACCCTTCGCTTGGCAAATCCACCGACCTCAAGGCCTGGGCCGAATGGCTGCGCCAGGAAGGCTCGTTGAACGTCCCTGAAGATTCAGGCAACGCGGCTCGCGACTTGCTCGGCGCACTCGCAAGGCACGATGCAGTCGTGCAAGAACTGGCTTCTGGTCTCAATCGATCGAAAGCCCAGTGGACGCCCGAATGGAAGACGCGCGAACTGCCGGAGATGTTGTTCGCTTTCCCGCTGCCGCACTATACAAGCACCCGAAACACAAATCACACCCTGGTTTTGCGCGCCACCGCTGCTGCGCGTGCGGGCGAGGTTGCTAAGGCGCACGAGACCGCGCTCATCATGGGACGACTAGCCCAGGCGGACTTGCATGATCCGGTCATTATCGGCTTTCTAGTTGCCGCAATAGACATCCAGTATTTGGCTATCGTCACATGGGAACTCTGCGATGCGCAGGTGGGCACGACGGAGGATTTCACCAGACTGGAAGCCACACTTTCGGTGCTCGATTTCCATCGCTCGGCTTTACGTGCGATGCGCAGTGAGATGGCTGGATCTGTGGAGTCGCTGCTATCCCTCAAGCGCAATCCAGCCAACGTTTTCAGCCTCGTCCAAGTGACCATTGACGACGCTCTGACGAACGACACGATGCTAGGCAAGTTTGCGGGACACGCAATTCCCCTCAATTTCTTTGACGCAAGCGCCGCTGTGCTCGCCGAGCAGGAATTCAAGCATCTCATCAAACCCCTGAGGGATCAGAGCTGGCGTGAAACCCGTCAGGCGTCGCAGGACTGGGAGAAGGAACTGGTGGATATGAAGAGAAAAGTCTGGGCGCATCCCACCCACATCATGGTCTGCTTGATCGCTCCCGCTCTGAGCAACATCGTCAACAGAGCCGTCTACACACAAACGCTGGTGAACCAGACCGCCATCGCCTGCGCACTGGAGCGGCATCGGATTGAAAAAGGGAGCTACCCCGAATCACTCGATGCGGTGAAGCTCTTTGACGGCAAGCCTTTGCCGCTCGACGTGATGAACGACAATCCGATGAGCTATCGCAAAACCGCCGATGGCAAATACGCGCTCTGGAGCGTCGGGTTCGACGGCAAGGACGACGGCGGCAAGCGCGTGCTTGATAAGATGAAGCCGGAAAGCACCCGGTTTTCCGACGAGAAATATCTCGGTGATTGGGTCTGGGACTTCCCGGCAAAATAGACGAAGACTCCCCGCAGCCCGTTTCCTTTATAAACAGGCCCGATCTACTCAAGATCATAACCGCAGCCCTGAGAGCGCGGGAGCACCGTGGAAAATCTATTTTAAAAGATCATCTGAAAACCTCGAATAAATCTTGTAATTTTGATAAATTTAACTAGATTACCAGTTGATATTAAACATTTCTATTGCGACCGTGCAAATACCGCATTGCCACGGCATCCAAATTGCTTCAAGATAACCCCCTGCGCGTCTGTTCGCGCCGCATCTTTTTTCCACGTTCATGACTGATCTGTTATTCAAAGGAGGACCACTCGTCTGGCTGTTGCTGTGTTGCTTCGGCTTGGCGCTGGCGATTTTCGCCGAGCGTCTCGCCTATTATCATCGGGCGAGCATGAATGTAGGCGAATTTCTGGCCGGGCTAGCCAGCTTGATCAGAAGGAAAAATCACGCAGAAGCCCTCCAGGAATGCGTCGCCACGCGAGTGCCAGCGGGCCGTGTTCTCCACGCTGCGCTGCTCCGCCATGAATCCTCGCGCGAACATCTGAAGGAAATCGTGCAAGAGGCCGGCCAGCTCGAGGTGCCGCGTCTGGAGCGTTATCTCAGCGTGCTGCACGGCATCGCCCACGCCGCGCCGCTCATCGGCTTGCTCGGCACTATCATGGGCTTGATGGATGCCTTTGTCGATCTCAACAAAGCCAAAGGCTACGCGTTGCCGGCTGACGTCGCCCACGGCGTTTACACCAGCCTGATCACTGCGGCACTCGGCCTGGCCGTCGCGATTCCGAGCTATCTTTTCTACTGCTTCCTCGCCGCCAAGTCGCGCCACATCACTCATGAGCTGGAGCGGGCCGGCATTGAGATCGTCAAGCTCATCGAAGACAACCGCGAGCCAGTGCCCTCCACCGCGCAGACTCCCGGGGCCCAAATCGTCGAGTTCCGCGAAGCCGCCGCCGATGCTGCGCGCAAGCAACGCGGCCGTAATTCCTGACGCCGCGCGCTCGCGGTTGACCTTGCATGAAGCTTGAGAGCCACCTGCCCAAGCAGAGCTTCTGGCTCTATCTCAGCCCGACGCTGAACGTGCTCACGCTGCTCCTCGTATTTTTCCTGCTCGGCTCCACATTCGTGATTCAAAGCGGCGTCCGCGTCGCGCTCCCGGAAAGCAACTCTCGTCTCGCCGGATTCGACCGCGCCCACGTCATCACAGTCGCCATGGCGGCCGACCCCGCTTTTTATCTCGATGGAAAACCGGAGACCGCTGACAGTCTGAAGGAGAACCTCGTGAAGTTGAAGCGTGAAAGCCACAGGATTATCATCCATGCTGATCTGATGGCCGCTTACGGGCGTGTCCTCCAGGCCAGCAATATCTCCCTCGCCCTCGGCTTCGAGGTCGCCTACGCCACGCAACCGCCGCCATCTGGGGACAACTGACCGCGCCATGCTCAAACCACCGCCGACCGATCCGGGGCTCACCTTCGACTGGCACAAACCGCGCGCAGAGGGGATGCGGCTGGCCTTCTGGATGCTGATCACTTTTTTCGGGCTCGCCGCATTCTTCGCCCTCTTCCGCGTGGTTTACCCGCAGACTCAGCGCACCGTTCCAGTTGCGCAGCAGGTCACCTTGCTCGGATCTGATACCGCCGCACAGACGGTGCTCAATGCGGTGCAGGATCACGACTTCCTGATCATTCCTTCCGCCGACAGCAAAAGGAACCTCGTGTCCCTGGAGGACAGCGCGCCAGTTTTTCATCCGTCCTACGAAAAGCATGAACTCAAGCTGCTCGACCTCCCGCAGCGCAACACCAAACCCGCTCCTGTTCGTCTGCTCGATGTCCGCGAACCCATCCTGCCCCGGCTTGATCTCTCCGAACTGGATCGCAACCCGCGAGCTTTATCTACTGCGCGCCCGGCTAAGCTCGCGCTTCATTTCCAGGGTGATCTCACCTCGCGCGCCATCGCCTCGCATCCCGATTTCAGCACCCTGCAAACGCTCGAGCCGGAGTCGTGGCGTTTTCATCTCGGGGTCAACAGTGCCGGACAAGTGCTTTTCGCACTGCCAATTGAGGCTCCAAGCAAGCTTGGGGATGCGGCACCGCTGCTGCGTCTTCTCCGGCAGATTCGCTTTGCTCCAGACGCTGCAAAAAAAACTACCTGGGGCGAAGCCACACTCGTCTGGTCAACAACCACCCAACCATGATTCCAGTCTCACTCTCCACGCTCGTCATGCTTGGGATGGCACTGGGCATCGTCCTGCTCGGTGTTCTCTGGCTCATCGCCGTCTGGCGGGAACGCTATGGTGAAAACCGCACTCGAGCCGACCTCGTGAGCTGCCGGATTTGTGGCGACATTTACGAGAACACAGTTAAAAAAATCTCCGCGTGTCCATCCTGCGGGTCGCTCAACGAATCATCGCGCCCGCGACCGATCTAAGCATAGGTGTTCACTTCTCTCTTGCTACTGTTTTGCTGTCAAACCGATCCCCCGTTACTTGCCGCGCATAAAACTTCATCTCACACTCGTCATCAATTTTACTGGCGAACATAATTTGGGCGAGTAGGAGAGCGGCAACAATTTTGCTACGATGCCCCGCCCTAAACTCATCGCCATCGCCGCCATGGCGGCCAATCGCGTCATCGGTCGTGACGGGAAGCTCCCGTGGCATCTGCCCGAGGATTTGAAATTTTTCAAGGCCACCACACTGGGACATCCCGTGCTCATGGGCCGGAAGACATTCGACTCCATTGTCGAACGCCTCGGCAAACCCCTGCCTGGTCGCGAGAACATCGTGCTCAGCAAAACCATGCCGCCTCGCGAAGACGCACGAGTCATTCGCGACATCGCGGAGCTTCAATCATCCATCTCCGATCTGCCATCGCCCATCTACCTCATTGGCGGCGCGCAACTTTACGAGGCTCTCCTTCCCCAGTGCGATGAAGTGCTGCTCACCTTCATCAAGCAACCGCACGAAGGTGACGTCTTCTTCCCCGCGTTCGAAGATGTTTTTATACTCAAGGAAATACTTGCACGTGGCGAGGGATTCGAATTCCGGCGGTATGTTCGCCGGGCTGCGATTGAACTTCCGGGAGCAGGCCACGACCAATGTCACCCAGCAGATGCGCCGGGCGAAGGTCGCCATCCTGTTGCCTGTCGGCATGAAATAAATTCTAATACTGTCAAATGATGCTGACTGACCCCATTTTCACACAAAAGCAAATTCCTAGCAGTTCCTTTCCGCGCGCGGTGCTCTTTCCCGTCTTCGTGCTCTCGGGCGTCTCTGCGCTCATCTACCAGCTCGTGTGGCAGCGGATGCTGCTTATGATCTACGGCAGCAATGTGGAATCCGTCGCCATGGTCGTGGCGGCGTTCCTCATGGGGCTGGGCATCGGCAGCTTGATCGGCGGGCACATCTCGCAGCGGGAGCATCTGCCGCTCGTGCTGTTCTTCTCCGCCGCGGAACTCGGTGTCGGCGCTTATGGACTCTGCTCGGTGACGTTGTTCCACTGGGTCGGTGGCATGACCAGCGGTGCCGGTTCGGTGATGACCGGCGTGCTCGCGTTTGCGCTCGTCTTCATCCCCACGCTGCTCATGGGCGCGACGCTCCCACTTCTCGTCGCGCATCAGGTGCGCGCGTGCGGGAGCGTCGGGAAATCGGTGAGCTGGCTCTACTTCGTGAACACGCTCGGCGCGGCGCTCGGGGCCTTCATCGCGGCGCTGTGGTTGCTGCGCACATGCGGATTGAGCGGATCGGTGAAGGTCGCGGCTTCGCTCAACGCGGTGGTCGCGGTGGTGGTGTTCGTCACGTGGATGATCCGACGGAGGAAGGCATGAGCGCATCGGCAAACCCGCTCTCTCTCCGCCAGGCCTGGCTCATCAGCGCGACCACCGGCTTCCTCGCACTCGCATGGGAGATCGTCTGGACGCGGCTCTACAACTTCACCACCTCCTCGCGCGCCATTGCCTTCGGCGCGATGCTGGGAAGCTACCTGCTCGGGCTGGCCATCGGTTCGCTGCTGAGCAGGCGGTGGCAGAAGGTAGCTCGATATTCCGATATCGAGTCAGGTGAGCCGCCGTCTCGACATCGGAATGTCGAGCTACTCACGCTCGCCTCGCTCATCCACCGAGCCAACCTCGTGGCCTTCCTCGTGGTTCCGATCGTGTCCTGGCTCGTGATGCTCGTCTGGTGGCCGTGGACGCTCCTGATGGTGGTGTTTGGCGCGGCGATGCTTGGCACGATACTGCCCATGCTCTGCCATCTCGCAATCCGGCCCGATGCGCAGGCGGGGCAGCACATGGCTGGCATCTACCTCGCGAACATCCTGGGCTCCGGCGCGGGCAGCCTGCTCACGGGGTTCGTGCTCATGGAGTGCATGCCTTTGCGCTGGCTCTGTCTTCTGATCTGTGTGGGTGGAGTGCTTCTCGCAGACTGGTTGTGGTCATCGTCCAGTGAGCGCCGTCATGTCTGGTTCTGGCAGAGCGTCCACATGATCCTCCTTCTGGCTCTGGGATGGACTATGCACTCCTGCCTCTGGGAGCGCCTGCAATACCGTTCCGACTACACTTGGGGCATGAAGTTCGCGCGTGTCATCGAGAGCAAACACGGAGTCATCACCGTGGACACCGGCGGCACGATCTACGGCAACGGCACTTACGACGGCTCGCTCGACACCTCCCTTCACGAAGGCTCGTGGCTCGTGCGGCCCTACTTCATCAGCGCGCTGCATCCGCAGCCGAAGCGCGTGCTCGTCATCGGCGTCTCCGGTGGCGCGTGGACGCAGATTCTCGCGCATCATCCCGACGTGGAAGAGGTCACCGGCATCGAGATCAGCGACGCTTACCTGCGGCTCATCCGCAACTCGCCATCCGTGTCAAGTCTCCTCACGAACCCGAAGGTCAAGCTTGTGATTGACGACGGACGCCGCTGGCTCCGGCAGCATCCCGACGAACGCTTCGACCTCATCGTGATGAACACCACGCACCACTGGCGCGAGTTCGCCAGCGCGTTGCTCTCGCGGGAGTTCCTCACGCTGGCGGAAGCCCACCTGCGCGAGGGCGGCCTCGTCGCCTGGAACACCACGGAGTCCGCCCGCGCCGCGAAGACGGGCATGGTCGTCTTCCCCCGCACGATCCTGCTCATGAACTTCTGCGTGGGCAGCAAAGCCCCCATCGTGCCGGACAAAGCCCGCTGGCGCAGCGTGCTCGAACGCTGGGCCATTGACGGCACCCCCGTCTTCGACATGCGCACCGAGCAGGGCAGGGGAGAACTGGAGCGCGTTGTGGCCTTCGCCGACAACGAAGGCCCCTGGGACAAGGAACACCGCTGGCGCTGGATGAACCGCGTCCGCATAGAGCAACTTTTTGGCGATGCGGAAGTCATCACGGATGACAACCTCGGCCATGAGTTCGCCTGGGGGAACTGGTGATCGCGGGATACGGGGTCAGTGTGGAATGGCACTGAAATAAGGCAAGTTTGGGATGGTGTTATCCGATATACTTGTTAATGTATTGGATGCATAACACCACCAAATTTTTTCCCGGTTTTCACCGCCGTCTTTTTGGCCGTAAGCCCGTGAGCAATGACGCGCAGCTTGCCCGAGCGGCACGCCGGGCCGATACCTTGTGCCTCACCCAATTGCACACGCTCTTTGAAGACGTTCTTCCATCGTGGCTGGCCACCTTCAAGACCGCCCGCGGCAGCAACAGCCGTCACTGCACCTACACCACGCTGGTGAGCTTCTGGGCCTTCCTTTCCCAGGTGCTCGATCCCGACGGCTCCTGCCGCCGCGCGGTGACACGCGTGCAGACGCTTGGAAACGAGGAAACGGGTCAGTCAGCAACTCTTGACACAATGGCGTAAGCGCCAAGCTGTCTAGTTCATGCTTTCGCAGTGTAGATGAAGTGCTGCTCATCTACATCGAACAGCCTCATGAAAGGGATGTGTTCTTCCCTGTGTTCGAAGATGCGTCCGGCCTGAAGGCCATCATCACCCGAGGCACTGGACACGACTTCCGTCGGTATATTCGCCGGGAGTGAGTGAGTTTTGACGCTATAATTTTCCCGTGTAGCCTATCATTATTGATAATTTCTCAGTTTTCCGTCTAATTTTTAGAAAATTCTTGTGTTTTACCCTCGTCTTAGATACAATCTGCCCGCAATCCACAAAATTTTCTCACTGCGGTGAGCCGATCAAGTGGCGAGTTCCACGGGTTAGACTGTGTGATTC
>JANNQW010000042.1:0-7441 GCA_031400955.1 Verrucomicrobiota bacterium | reverse complement strand
TGCTTCCGCCAAGCGCACGACCACTGCATGTTGCAGCCGGACAGGATTGCCCTTGGGATCTTTCAACATCTTGCGCAGAATCCGATCCGCCTCACGGCCATCACCCGACTCCACCCACGCGGCCCCCTTGACAAACTCCATGGCATGATCTTCAGAGTTACTCCCGGCAAGCCGCTGAAGGACTGCCGCAGAACGGCCCACAATCGCCTCGGATTCGTTGGCCCAAAGATGCGAGAGACGCGCGATATCCGCGTCCTTGCTTTCTCCAAACTCCTTGAGCTGTTTGCGTCCGGTGTTCTCCCGACCTTGCCCGATCAGCACCTGACCCAGCATCAAGCCAGCGAGATCCCTGTAGCGCGCATTTGCTAAAGTCAGATAAGTTCGCAATTCCGTTTCTGCTTCACGAAATTTTCCTTCAAGCACCAGCGCCTGCGCCTTCCAGAATCCCGCGTCTGGCACTTCAAAGAACGTGAGTGCAACCAGAACTTTTTCCGGTTGCTTCGAACGCACCAATGCATCTGCGAGACGCTCTGACACCCGGACCACCTCACGTTGACTTAATGAACCATCACGAAGCAGACGCTCGAACTTGAGCGCCGCCACTTGCGGCAAATTGTCCGCCAGCGCCCGCAATGCCGCCTGATATTCTCCGCGCTCCTTCAATTCCGCAGCGTTGACGCAACAGCAGGCCAGTGCAGGCAAAACTTTAAACCACGGAATCAGGCGCATCGGGCCAAGTTAGCCGCAACCTCGTAAAGATCAATCCGCCACCTTCAGATGCTTGAGCACATGACGAAGATACGGTCCGGTGCTGCTTCGGATATTCTCCGCAATCTGCTCAGGCGTTCCCTCGGCGACAATCTCCCCGCCCTCCTCACCACCACCAGGGCCGAGATCAATGATCCAGTCGGAACACTTGATCACGTCCAGATTGTGCTCCACCACCACCAGAGTGTTGCCCGCGTCCCGCAACCTCATCAGCACCGCCAGCAGCGTTTCAATGTCTGCCGAGTGTAAACCGGTAGTCGGTTCATCCAGCAGATACAACGTGCGGCCCGTCGCACGCTTGGCCAGTTCTGCCGCAAGCTTCACCCGCTGCGCTTCGCCTCCCGACAACGCCGCGCCGCTCTGACCGAGTTTTACATATCCGAGCCCCACATCGTCCAGCGCTCGCAGCTTGGGCAGCACTTGCGGCTGGCGCTCGAAGAAATGGCAGGCCTCCGACACGGTTAGGTCCAAAACATCCGCAATGTTGCGACCCTTGAATGTGATCTCCAGCGTCTCCGAATTGTAGCGGCGACCGCCGCACTGGTCACAGGTGACCTGCACATCGCTGAGAAAGTGCATGTCGATCGTGAGCTGCCCGTCGCCGCTGCATTTCTCACATCGTCCGCCCGGCACATTGAAGCTGAACCGGCTCACACCGTATCCGCGCACCCGTGCCGCCGGAAGCTTCGCGAACAGCTCGCGAATCGGCGCGAACGCACCGGAATACGTCGCAGGATTTGATCGCGGACTGCGGCCGATGGGCGACTGGTCAATCACCACCACCTTGTCAACCGAGTGCAACCCACTGATGCGCTCGTGTTTCCCAGGCTCGTCCTTGGTGCTGTAAAAATGGCGCATCAGGGCGCGGCACAAAATAGTGTCCACCAACGACGATTTCCCACTGCCGGACACTCCGGTGATCCCGATGAAACAGCCAAGCGGAAACGCCACAGTGATGTTCTTCAAGTTATGCTCCGTCGCACCGTGGACGGTCAACCACGCGGAATCCGGTTCCGGCTTAAACTTCGGATACTGCCTTTTGACTTTCCCAGTTGCCGGTGCGGAAAGCAGTTCGGGCTGCGGCAAGCGCGGTCGGACCCGGACTTGCGGCACGGGAATCAGGCGACGGCCACTGAGAAAAGCTCCGGTGATCGAATTTTGATTCCGGACCACATCGCTTGGAATCCCCTGCGCCACCAAGCTGCCGCCGTTCGGACCAGCGCCGGGACCGAGTTCAATGAGCCAGTCCGCCGCGTGCATTGTCTCCTCATCATGCTCGACCACCAGCACTGAGTTCCCGAGATCACGCAGATGAAACAATGTCGAGATTAGCCGCTCGTTGTCCGCAGGATGCAGGCCGATGCTCGGCTCATCCAGCACATACAGCACGCCCGATAATCCGGACCCAATCTGTGCCGCCAGACGGATGCGTTGCGCCTCACCCCCGGACAAGGTGCCGCTTTCACGATCAAGCGTGAGATAGCCCAGCCCCACCCTGTCGAGAAACTCAAGACGCTTGATAATCTCACGCTGCAACTCGGTGCAAAAAGTTTTTTGCAAGTCCGTCAAAACAATCCCGTGCATCCATGCCATCGCGTCACGCACGGAAAGCAGGGTGAACTCATGGATTCCGATTTCCGATTTCCGTTTCCCAATTTCTGATTTCAACCTCACACCGAGCACCTCCGGTTTGAGTCGCCGGCCACCGCAGGCTTTGCACAACAACGGGTTCAGATACCTGGCTAGCTGGCCCTTGAGCGAGGCACCCTTGGCACGAGCGAACATCCGTTCCACCATCGGCACCAGACCCTCAAACGGTTTCGCCAGACTGCGTTTGTTGCCGTCAATCTTCCACCCGGTCGGAACTGCGACATCGCCGGTTCCATGAAAGAGTGCGCGTTTGAAGGCATCGGACAAAGAACGGAACGACGCCGAAACATCAGCCTCAAAAAAACGAGCCAGGCTCTCGATGCTGCGCTCATGAAGCAATTTGAGTTTTGGCTGCTTGTTCCACCAGCCTTTGATCGCGCCATCCTTGATGGATTTTTCAGCATCCGGCACCAGCAACCCTGGATCACAAGCCATCACAGTTCCAACACCTTCGCAAGCTGGACAGGCCCCGAGATGCGTGTTGAACGAAAAATGCTTCGGCGTGAAATCGTCGAGCACCGCGCCCGTCGTGGCGTTGATATAGCAGGTTGTGAAGCTGCGAAGATCAGCGGCATCACCATCACCAGCTAGTGCGCGCACCTCACGAGGGTTCCACTTGAGCGCGGTTTCCAGCGCCTCCATGAGCCGGCCGCGAACACCGTCGCGCACTCCAAGCCGGTCAACCACGATCTCGATTGAATCCGGCTCCGACTTTGCGCGCTTCAATTTATCATCGAGTTCATGGATCACGCCGTCGATTCGCGCCCGGACAAAACCCTGCCGTTGAAGCTTCTCAAACAAACCGCGAACATCCGACCTTTCATGTCGCGAGACCGGCGCGAGAATCATCAATCGCGTGCCATCAGGCAAGGCGAGCAGCTCATCCGCGATCTGCACGGATGACATTTTCTTTAATGGAACACCCGTCAGCGGATCGTGCGGCTGCCCTGCGGTCGCATAGAGCACGCGCAGGTAGTCATAGACTTCCGTGATCGTCGCGATGGTCGAACGCGGGTTCGGCGCTGACACACGCTGTTCGATGGCAACAGCCGGCGAAAGACCGTCAATAAAGTCCACCTCCGGCTTGTCGAACTGATCCAGAAACTGGCGTGCGTAGGCCGAAAGGCTCTGCACATATCGGCGCTGTCCCTCCGCAAAAAGCGTGTCGAATGCCAGCGAGGATTTGCCGCTGCCGCTGACTCCGGTGAGAACGACCAGCTTTCCGCGCGGAATGTCCAGGTCGAGATTTTTTAAATTGTGCATCCGCGCGCCGCGCACGCGGATCAGGCCGCTGGCGGTTTCCAATTTCGGAGGAGGTTCGGAAGGCATCGCGAAAACGGACAAAGTGGAGCGGGTTCCCCAAGGATCAAGCGTTCCGCCGAATACACGGAAGCTGAAACCTTCTCGATTACCCGCTGTTTACACTCTCAATGTCCACGCTAAGCTTGCCAACCACCGCGACGAACGATTTCTCTGCTTGGAACATGCCGGACTGGAAACCGCCACAAGCCATCAACTCACCTGAACCGTCCATCGACGAGGAGAATGTGTGCCTCATGATGCGGGTGCGAGACGGTGATATCAAGGCGTTCGAACGCCTAATGGAACTCAATCAGCGCGCCGTGATCGGCACCGTGGCGCGGATGCTGAACAACCTCGATGACGCGCACGACATCGCCCAGCAAGTCTTCGTGCGCGTGTGGCGCTCTGCCGAACGCTACGAGCCATCGGCCAAGTTCACTACCTGGCTTTTCACCATCACCCGCAACCTGGTCTTCAACGAAATGCGCCGCCGCTCGCGCAAGCGAGAGGTGTCCCTGGAGGAGCAGGTTGAGGAACATCACCACGATCATGCCGCACCCGAACGGCACAACCCAGACGTCACCGCACAGCATAGCGAACTTGAAATTGCCCTCGACCGCGCCATTCAGTCGCTCCCGGACAAGCAACGACTCGCTGTGAGTCTGCGTCGCTACGAGGATTTACCCTATGAAGACATTTGCGAAATCCTCGGCATGTCCCTCTCCGCTGTAAAAAGCCTTCTGTTCCGCGCCAGAAATGACTTGAAGGAGAAACTGGCCGAATTCCTCGACGATGAAGATTGATGTCTACTTCTTGCTCAGGCGATAGAACAGCACTCCGCCAACGCTGAGGAAAATCACATTGGGAACCCACATCAGCAGATGCGGGAACAAGCCGGGCTTCTCCTTGATCGAGTCGGCGTAGGTGATGAAGATGATGTAACTGGCTGCAACCATCAGGCTCAAGGCGAAACCGACGGACGTCTCGCGACGCTGCGCGGTGATGCCCAGCGGAATGCCCACGAACGCAAAAGTGATGCAGGCCAGTGAGAAACTGTAGCGCATGTTCGCCTCCGTCAGTGAGGCTGAGATGAGTTTCTTGTCCGCCGGCAGCATCGTGGAACTGTTGATGCCGGTTCGAACCTCCCGCCACAGAGTGTCAGTGTTCTTCATGCTGGGAGAAATACGCTCGGTCTTTTCCTTGAGCTTGCTGAGTGGGAACGTGATGGCGGATTCTGCCAGGTTGATGGATTGCAGGTCGTTAAGCACGTCCATATTCTTGACATCGGAACCCTTCGGAGTCTCGATGTGCGCGTTGTGCAGGCGCAGCACAAAATCCGTGACTCCGGGAGTAACCTCCACTTCTGCACGCATGGCGCGAGTATAGCGCTGATTGAAGCCGCCGACAGATTCGAAGATTTCCACATTGCGCAGCTTTTTGTCATCGCGCGCCCCGGTGTAAATGGTGTATCCCGGAAACTTATCCACAACCTTGCCGGGTTGAAAGAGCATTTCAGGCCGGTCGAGAGTGAGGTCAAAGAAGAGTCGCTTGATGCTGCTCTTGCAATACGGCGCGAGGTTCACGTTCACGAAGTAGCAGACCACGGACATCAATACCGCCAGCACGAAAACGGGTGCACAGATTCTCGGCATGGATCGTCCGGTCATGCGCAACGCCGTCATTTCGTTGTCCGCGGACATGCGTCCAAAGACCAACAGAATCCCTGTCAGCATCGCCCACGGAATCGTGAAGATCAGCGAATACGGGATGACGAACGAAATAAACTTCAACACGGCGGATAACGGAAGCGACGAGGTGTCGCCCAGCAGGCGCTCCATTTCTTTAAACACATTCCCCAGCACCATCACTCCCGTCAGGACGATCACCCCGATGAGCATGGACGAAAACACTTGCCGCCAGATATAGCGGTCAAAGATGTTAAACTTATAATGCTTCATGGCCGGGTTTCTTGCTTGCTTGCTTCGCGACCTGCTTCATCCGCCGGAACAAACACGGAAGCAACCGCGAAGTGCGAACAACACTAGTTCTCAAACCGGAAAATGAACTCGCCATCCTTCTGCATCATGAGGCGGTCGCGGGCCATCAATTCGAGATATTCAGGATCATTGGCGACTAGGTCGCTCTTCTGACGCAAGCGCGCCTTCTCCACCATAAGTTGGTCGCGCCGGCTTTCCAGTTCCTGCAATCGCGCCCGTTGCGCCGCCTCTTCCGCCGCAGGAGGACGAAACGCCAGCAAGCAGAAGGGCACGATCATCGCCAGCAACAACAAGACATTGACCATCGTCGCCCGCGCGAGAAAACTCGAGCGGCCCAGGCGGGGTGGCGTATCAATGGAGAATTCCTCGAGAGACATGATTTAGGTGCGTGTGTTCAGACTTTCATTCGACCGCCGAAGATCGCGTCGTCACCCAGTTCCTGCTCGATGCGCAGGAGCTGGTTGTATTTCGCGATCCGATCAGAGCGGCTGAGGGAACCGGTTTTAATTTGTCCGCAATTCGTGGCCACGGCGAGATCGGCAATTGTCGAGTCCTCGGTTTCACCGGAGCGATGACTCAGAACGGAAGTGTAACCGTAACGATGCGCCAGTTCCACGCTGTCCAGCGTCTCTGTGAGCGAGCCGATCTGATTCACCTTCACCAGAATGGAATTAGCCACGCCCATATCGATGCCCTTGCGGAGGAACTCGACGTTGGTGACGAATAGATCATCGCCCACCAGTTGAGTCTTCGCACCCATGGCATCGGTCAGTTTCTTCCATCCGGCCCAATCGTTCTCGGCGCAGCCGTCTTCAATCGAGATAATCGGATACTTCTTCTGCAAGCCCTGGTAGTAAGCCACGAGTTCTTCTGCACTCCGAACACTCTTGTCGGACTTTTTGAAGACGTATTTCTTTTTCTCTTTGTCAAAGAACTCGCTGGAAGCCACATCGAGCGCGATAAAGATATCTTTGCCAAGTTTGTAGCCAGCCTTCTCCACCGCTTGCGAGATCACCGCCAGCGCGTCATCCGCCGATTTGAGCGTTGGCGCGAAACCGCCCTCATCACCTACCGCCGTGCTTAGGCCACGGTCGTGTAGAATCTTTTTCAGCGCATGAAACACCTCAGCACCGTAACGCAAAGCCTCGCTAAAAGTGGGCGCGCCCTTGGGCATGATCATGAACTCCTGGAAATCAATCGGCGCATCGGAGTGCGCTCCGCCGTTGATGATGTTCATCATCGGCACCGGCAGCACCTTGGCGTTTGGCCCGCCTACGTATTTGTAAAGCGGCATGCCGAGCGCGGTCGCCGCTGCTTTCGCAACTGCCAGTGAGACTCCAAGAATCGCATTGGCACCGAGCTTCGATTTTGTTTTTGTCCCATCGAGGGCAAGCATGTCCCGGTCAATCGCGACTTGCTCGCTGGCGTCGAGTCCCTCGAGATGCTCGGCGATGATGTTGTTGACGTTCTTCACTGCCTTCAAGGTTCCCTTGCCAAGATAGCGTTTTTTGTCACCGTCACGCAGCTCCAGCGCCTCGTGTTCGCCCGTGCTGGCACCGCTGGGCACCGCTGCACGACCCACCGCGCCACCTTCCAAAACTACATCCACTTCCACCGTAGGGTTCCCGCGCGAGTCCAAGACTTCGCGCCCGACAATCGAGGCAATTAACAAGTCATCCATATTGACTGCTTAAGTAACCCAAAGTTTCTCGTGGTCAAGCAGC
>JANNQW010000041.1:0-24115 GCA_031400955.1 Verrucomicrobiota bacterium | reverse complement strand
CTCGAAGGGTTGCGCAGATAAATTGAATTCCTCGCACACCCTCTCGATCTGCGTCTCAGACAACTCCCCAACAAGCACCAACCGCACCCCACGTCTGGACCCCGGTCGAGCGTTGCCATCACTGCCGCGGACATCCCTGGGGAAACTGGATCGCGCAGCGTTGGAACGAATCCTTTCTGAAAGCTGAAGTTGCCGACATCTCCAGAGCAGAATATGCGTGACGTGATCCGTTGTTACATGAGCCACAGTCCATATCTCAAGCTTGTCGCCTTATCATTCATCATGCTGATGAGGACATCGGTGAATGCCCACCCGCTGATGGCTGATCCTGTGGACTATCCGCTGGTGTCTGGCTTCGACCGCTTTTATGCGCCGGAGGATGATGAAGCGCATATTGCGGAGGGCGGTTTGCTGTTGCTCAGTGAACTGCAATGTGTGTCGTGTCATGCCGCGCCGGAGGCTTGGAAAGCTCGTCTGCCTTCACTCGCGAAGCTTTCACTGGCCGGTGTGGGTTCTCGCTTGAGCGCGGATGATTTGTGGCTTTACGTTCGCAGTCCGCAGCATCGGAAGAAGGGGACGACGATGCCGGGAATGTTCAGTGGTGATGATCGTGACGACGTGGCCTTGGAGGCGATCACGGAGTATCTCAGTTCGCTGAAGGAGCTGGTAAAGAAATATCCGCAGGGAGATGTCGAGCGCGGTCGCAAGCTCTATCACACCATTGGCTGCGTGGCCTGTCACGAACCGGCGAAGATCGAGGATTATCGTCCCGTCGAAGCGCCGCTGAATGTCGCGGTGGAGCAGCCGGGTCTGCCGTCGGTGCCGGTCTTGTTTGCGGATCGCTATGATCGCGATGCGCTGGTGGCGTTTCTGCTGGATCCGCTGAAGGTGCGTCCTAATGGCCGCATGCCAGCGACGCAAATGACGGAGCAGGAGGCGGCGGATGTGGCGGCTTATTTGCAGATTAATCAGGAGCCGTTGAATGCTCAGGAGCGGGCCGTCTTGAAGATCAAGCCGCCGGGGATGGAGCAGGGGAAGAGAGCATTCGTCGCGATGAACTGCGTCGCCTGTCATGACATGAGCAAGGAGCAGGTGGCCGTGAAACCGTCCAAGTCGTTTAACACGCTTCAATCCGACCAAGGTTGTTTGTCCGCGCAGAAGAAAGCCGGAGTGCCTGATTACGGTTTGAGTGATTTTCAGAAGCGCGCCATCAAACTGGCGCTGACAAAAATCAAGGCGAAGCCGGTGCCGGTTGTGCAGTCGGCTGCGGAGAAGTGCGATACGATTTTCGTGCGTTTGAACTGCTATGCCTGCCATGAATGGAGTGGAAAAGGTGGTTTAGAAGAGCCGCGCGCGCAGTATTTCACCTGCGATCCGGCGGCGCGTCCGATGGGCGAGATCGGTCGCTTGCCGCCCAAGCTGAATCAGGTGGGGCGGAAACTCACGCCGGATTGGATTGGGAGGATGTTCTGGGGCGAGGATGGGGGCGTGCGTTCTCATATGACTGCGAGGATGCCTCGCTACGGGAAAGAGAATGCGGGGGCGCTGGTTGTATTATTGGAGGAAGCGAGTCGTTCTGAAAAGCCGGTGAAGGAGGAAGCGACCCGTTTATTGAAACACCATCGCGCTGAGGACGGGCGGGTGCTCATGGGCGTTGGAAAGAGCGGCTTGGGTTGTGTGACTTGCCATGGGCTGAAGGATCGGAAATCGCTCGAGGTTCCGGCCATCAATCTGACCCGCACGATTCAGCGTTTGCAGCCGGATTATTTCAAGGAGGTTTTACTAAATCAACATGCGTCGCAGATGGGGGTGCTCAAGCCGCCGACGTTTACCGGCCGAAATAATGCTGAAGAAGAAATCGCGCAGATTTGGATTTATCTGAAGGAGATCGACCAGTCACGTCTGCCAGATGGGCTATCGAAGCCTGGCGATTGATTACCCTAGAAAGGAAAGTTGATAGCTGATAGCTGATTATCCATAGCCTGAAAACCATGCACTTGCGTGTCCATCAAACGCTCACTTGGAAGGTGATAGATCACGCCCCGAACGTTCAGTTCAGCATCAGGCTATTAGAGCATATTAAATAATTACGCAGCCGTTTTCACGACGGTGTTTTATGTTTTGGGAGAAATTTTGGAGCGCACGCGCCCTCGCGTGCCGCCTTTCGCGCCCTCGCGAAGGGTTAAACGCAAACCTTTGATGCCATATCGTCAGGGGACATTCGCAGGAAGTCCGCGAAGGCGCAGACTTCCGCACGCGGGGCGCGTGCGCTCCAAGAACTCCAGTGCGCACGCCATCTGGCCACGAATTTATTTAAACCGCTTTAGCTATCGACTATCCGCTATCAACTCCGTTTTGCATAATACGGCGAGTGATGGTTGGGTGGTGTGTTGAGGTCATCCTGCCCCAATGTCACGGGGTCAATCAGCCCCCGACAGTGCGCTGTGAAGCGACACGTCCCTTTGGAGTGAAAGACTCCAGCCAGTTGGAATCGAGTTCTGGGTGAGAACTAGAAGTAACTGTGTCGCCGTGAGGCGGGGTGGAGAGTAACGCATGCGTGTTCACCGTGGCGGAACTACGCACGGGTCGCCGCGATCCTCAACAACCGGCCCCGCAAGCGTCTCGGATACAAGACCCCAAACGAAGTCTATTACTCACGCCCAGTTGTCGCACTTCAATGTTGAAAGAAAGTTCTTAGTTTGAGGGGCGGGATGCGTCTGCATACTTCTGAAAGTTAGAAACGGGATCTGTCTTAATCGTGAAGCCAACAGATTCAAAGTTCCCACCAGATGCATAAACTTTCTTCCATTGGGTTGCGTCGAATCTGAAGTCTTCCGAGAACGATGCTCCGACTTGGCCGGAAGGTGAAATCGAAACCGACTCAACTTCGTGCAGGTAAAACTTCGGCTCTCCGATCATAGATCCCGAATCCTTTGATCTGATGTCGATCGGAACCTGCATCGTGAGTTCATATCGCACTCCGAAGAATGCCGTTGCATTCCATGTGCTGACCGAACCTCGACCCGTGTAAACTATATAGTGGCGGCAATCATCAAACAGCTCCTCCATCTCTGCGGCGGGCTGAATCTGAGAAACTCCGTTCCTTGCAAATTCCTGATGGCCTCTCACCTTCCAATTCCCGTATCCAATGTAGATTCCGAAGTAGAAAATAGCCCACAATATGGGAATAGCCCCGACGACGCAGAGAGCGGCTAGGCCGATCTTCGCTATCAACGGTGTCTTTCTTCGTGCGTGCTCCATGTCACTGATCTGCGATGAATGCTCTCATTTTTTGACATAACGTAAAGCACATCCGCCGCTAGTAGCGTGGGCGGAAGGCGAAAACTGGTTTGAGGTTGTAGTTACGGAAAGTCATCGGAACAGAACGGCTACTAGTGGTTGGATGGTGCGTCTTGTTAGCCTTATGGATTCATCGTCTGTGTGTATGCAAGCCTGTCAATCTGCGGCATTCAGACGTAACCTGCGGCTCTCTTCGCGCTGATGCTCTCTATCCTCATCAAATATTGTGTCTCCGTTCTCATCGCAATTCTCATAACCCCATGACATCGAAAACTTACCTTCGGAGGTAAGATTAAATGTAGCTTGTCCCCAGAGTGGCGTATTTGCCTCTTTAAACTTTGCTCTCAGTTCCATGAAAGTTCGTTGAATATTCCATGATGTCGTGAAGTCTTTCAAACTTCCGCTGGATGTTGTGTATTCACCGAAGGAGGTGATCATGCCGGGAAAGAAAATTATATCGATTCTAGCTTTTGCCCAATCATCATCTATTGCTTCAGGGATAAATTCTGCAATCTTTTCGTAGTATTCTTCTATGGAGTCAGTCATGTTTGTATTGGTTTTATTTGGCTAACGTATAGCTCATCCACGGCGGGGTGGAAAGCCCGAATTCAAAGCAGGACGTTGCCCGCCGTTGGATGGAGCGTTATGCCATCTTTACGGTTGCGATCACGTTGGCGATATGGGCCTTGCTGCGCAGGAAATCAGTGCTCAAGAAGCCGGGTGGCGATGGAAATGGGAACTCAGTAAGAAGTGCTCGTCCACTATTTGGTGAGGTGTATCTCTCAGAACACCATTGGACAAATGGGAGGGGGGCTTCGATGCGAAGGTAATCTAGATCGTCCTCTTCCGGTATTGGATGTGGCGTGATCACTGCCACATCGTCTGAAGTCCACCAAACTCGGCACCCGTCCTTCTGTGCTTGCTCAATGATCAAGGTTCCTTCTGTTGGTGAACTCTCGATCTCCTGCCAATTCCTGAACCGTCCTCGATCCTTCATGGTTGCTGCGAACTTCCGCTCTCGATAGGTGTGAGCCGCCGTGATAAATGGAAGAGCGACCAATGAAAGTGCGGCTGCAGTGAATAGAATGAAAATGCACGCTGGCGCGGTCACCAGCGTCACGAATGTCCCAAGCGGGCTATCTGGCCAGTTCTTCGTCGCCCAGATGTTCGCCCAGAATCCACATGCGACGTAAACGATCGCTAGAATGACGATGAAGATGGTCGTGTCATTCATATGCATAACGTCTAGCTCATCCACGGCGGGGAGGGAAGCCCGAATTCAAGGAAGGACGTTGCCCGCCGTTGGACGAAGCGTCTTGTTGGCCTTCTTTTTTTGATGCTGACGGTGCATGCCACGGATCGTATCCGATTGCCTCTAGGCACTTATCAAACCCTTCTGAAGCTCTCTCAATCGTCTCTATGGAAACAGGACGGAGTGTAAGCATCGTCTCCACTCGCTCAACGTAATCAGTCCACAGGTCTCCGATTACATCCGTCTCGCGAATAACCCTGCCTGTGTGATCCGTCCCCATCCGAACAGCGGTTCCCAGATCGCCTTCAATGAGTGAGTTGCAGCCGTCACCGACATTCCTAGCAAAACCAACGAGACGACTCCAGTAGCGGGCAAGATGAAAAAGGTGGAACTCAAGTGGATCAGTCGGAGTGACTTCGCCTCGTGAAGCAAACATCGACTCGTAGGAATGGAGCATCTCGCGCTCCTTCTGTGTCTGAGTCTTCATTTCTTGGCCAACGTTGTTTAGTCACACTAAACTGTGTTGTTTGATTGGCTGACAGTTTTGTGTGGTTTTTGCATTGAATTCGTCCACAAATTTGGTCACGACTTCTAGTTATATATGGACAAGGGCAAGCAAACAAAAAAACAGTCTGATGTCAAGCCATGGGTTCGCCGAGTGGCGAAGGCGGTGGAGTTGAGCAAACGGGCGACAGCGCATGTGCTGCGGCACAGCTTCGCGACACATTTGTTAGAAAGCGGGACCGACTTGCGGACGATCCAGGATTTGCTAGGGCATGAGAATATTACTACGACGGAAATTTACCTGCACATGGCGGTCGGCGAGCATGGGCTGGGAGTGGTCAGTCCACTGGATCGGTTGGGGATGGAAGCTGGATAAATGGGCTCAGAGTCTCGCCTGTCCCTTTGTATGCTGGGGTGTGCAGCACAGGCTGCACTGTTCTTACAGCACAGAGGAGAGCTGCACTGGGTGGTATTGGCGGTTCATTCTCTGGCATGGAAAGAGTCATGCGCAGAATGATGGGCGCGGCACACATTTGAGCCTCGTTACCTCGGCTGCTGTCTTCAGCAGATATGAGTGGCAGGTTGCGCAGTCCTCGGGGTGATGGGTGAGGGGCGCGGTGCTCTGATAAAAAAAAGCCCGGCAGTTTTGCCGGGCTTGATTTTATAGAAATTGGGAGAGCGGATTAGAACGGCTGATAGTCCGTGTCGCGGCAATAAGTGGTCTGTGAGGAATTGCCGAATTGTGGAGGAAACTCTCCGTAGCCGAAATATGGGTCCATGCCTTCCTTCTTGTAGAAAGGCGGACGGTAGCCGTCTTTATAGGAGGGGAAGGGGAAGGTTACGAGTTCGAAGACGCCGTAGCCGAGGCGAACGATGGAGCGTTTGGAGCCGTCGACTGCCATTGTGGTCAAGGCGGCGTTGCTGCCATCCAGGCTGTTGGATTTGCACCAGGCGACGGGAATTTCGGTGACGCCGTAGACGATGTTGGCCAAGGCGCGGGAGAGTTTGCGGCTCCAATTCCAGTGAGATGCCGGAGAGGACTGGATGTCCGCTAGTGCAAGACTTCCGATGGTGAAGGCGGCGGCGATTAGTAGGATGCTGCGTTTATTCATATGATAATATCGTGTATCAAACCAAACGAGTGAGGGTTTGGCAAGAATTTTCTGGCGGCAATGGAGGATGCGGCTTCTGGGCTGCCTGCCATATTTACTTTGCCACAACGCGGAGTCTCTCTAAGATGAACGTCCCATGATCATTCCGGAGGTTGAAAAACTCGTTAAAGCAGGCAAAATATCACAAGCAGATGGAGAGAAACTATCCCGATTGACGGTCGGGGCGTTCTGCCAGCACAAGAGCTGGGGGGCGGGACGTGTGAAGGAATGGGATTTGCTGGCTGACCGGATGGTGATCGATTTCGAGGGCAAGTCCGGACACGCGATGAAGCTCGGCTTTGCCGCCGGTTCATTGGAGGTGCTGCCGCTAGAGCATTTTCTTTCGCGCCGGGTGGGAGAGCTTTCCGCGTTGCAAAAAATGGCCAAAAGCGATCCTGCCGCGCTGGTGAGCCTGGCGCTGGAAAGTCATGGTTGTTCACTCACGCTTGATCAGTTGGAGCAGCTTCTGACGCCGCAGGTGATTCCCGCTGCGAACTACAAGAGCTGGTGGACGGCAGCCAAGAAGGCGTTGAAGAGCACGCGCCATATCGTGGTGCCCGTCAAGCGCACGGAGCCGCTGGTGCTGCGAGCTTTGGATCGCAGTCATGCAGACACAATGGTGGGCAATTTTCTCGCGGCGCGCGATTTGAAGGCGAAGATGACTGCGCTGGCTTCCATCCGGAAGGATCTGGATTTGTTTCAAGCTCCGGCGGTGGAGCTGGCTCCGGTGCTGGAGGATATCAGCAGCACCGTGCGCAAGGCGTGGAAGCTTCACCTGAAGGGATCGCTCCAGCTTTTGCTGGCCAGGGATGAGTTGCTCGAATCTGTCACCGGTGTGGAATTTCCTTCTGGGAATATGGCTCTCGTTGAGTTGCTGCGCGAAGCACGGCCGCTGCTGCCACCTGCGGTGAACAGTTTGCCCGCAGCGATGTTGACGCGTGTCTATCAGGCGTTTCCCGCTGCGTTTCCCGAGCGGGAGTGGGTGCAAGAAGCACTGGCGCATATCACGAAGACGAGTGGTCGCGCGGTCGGTGAGCTGGCTTCGTTACTGGATGCCAATGATGAACTCGATGTCCTCGCTGACTTCCTGAAAAAGGCCGTGCGCAATCGCCGGCTTAGCACCGATCTTTTGATCTGGATGTGTCAGGAACGCGCGGGACTGGCGGAGAGCGTTTTCGATCTCGATCTGGGAAATTCCATCATCGACGCTCTGGTTGCGGACCATGTGGCTGGCGGACCGAAGAAGACGGGTCGTTTGCACGACGCCATCTCGGATGACGCGGGTCTGGTCGGTGAGATGATCACCGATGCTGACGAAGATGAATTGCGCAGGTTTGCCCGCCGGATTCTCAATACGCCGGTTCTCGATGAGCTGACGCGTCGTTCGCTGATGGGACGCATCATCAAGGCCCGTCCGGAAATGGAGCAGCTCATGGAGGAGGGTGCGGCCACGCAGGATGCTTCGCTCATCGTCTCCTGGGAGAGCCTGGAGAAACGCAAGCACGACCTCGAAGACCTCGTCAAACACAAGATTCCGCAGAACAAGAAGGACATTCAGATCGCCCGCGAATACGGCGATTTGCGAGAAAACTTTGAATACAAGTCAGCCCGTCAGCAGCAGGCGGTGCTCCTGCGCATGCAGTCCAAATATGAGCGCGAACTCCGACATGCCCGCGGCACGGACTTCACCGACGCCAAGACGGAAACGGTGGGCATCGGCACCATTGTGGATTTGGAGGATGTGTCATCTGGCGCGCGAGTGACTTACACTATTCTCGGTGCATGGGATGGTGATCCCACGCAGCACGTCCTCTCTTATTTATCGGGCGTCGCCAAAGCCATCATTGGAAAAGCCGTCGGCAGTGAGGCCGACTTGCCAACGGAAGACCTGCACGTCACCCAGAAGGTGCGCATCACGGGCATCCGGGCTTTCAAGCAGCCCGCGTAAGAAGTAGTCCGCGTGTCCTCGAGCGGTCTTTAATTGCCTGCTTGATGCTTGGCAAACGTGACCGCGTGAGGACGCGCGGACTACTTTCTTGAGCTTCTCGCCTTCATTTGCCTTTCCGGGCGCCCGCGCTAGGCTCCGCGCTCCCAAAATTGAAATGAGCGCTAAAGAAAAAGATGCCCCCAATCCTTGGAAGGACTCGCTGCACCTGCCGGTCACGGATTTTCCAATGCGCGCCAGCCTTACGGAGCGTGAGCCGGAGCGCTTAAAAAAGTGGGAGGTATCCAGACTTTACGAGCGCATCCAGGATATGCGCAAAGGCGCCAAGAGATTTGTGCTCCACGATGGACCGCCCTTCGCCAATGGCGATGTGCACATGGGCACGGCGCTGAACAAGATCCTCAAGGACCTGGTCGTGAAGTCGAAAACGATGCTGGGCCTGCACGCTCCATTTGTGCCGGGCTGGGACTGTCATGGATTGCCGATTGAGTTTCGTGTCGTGAAGGAAAGCACTGGGCTCAGTCCCGTGGAAGTGCGACGGAAGTCCGAGGAATACGCACGCAAATACATCGACATTCAGCGCGCCAGTTTCAAGCGCCTCGGCGTTTTCGGCGACTGGGAGAATCCGTATCTCACGCTCGATCCCGCGTATGAAGCGGACATCATCCGCACTTTTGCGAAGCTCGTTGAGCAAGGACTGGTGTATCGCATGAAGCGTCCGGTGCTCTGGAGTTTCGGCGCCGGCACCGCATTGGCGGAGGCGGAGGTGGAATACAAGGACAAGGTTTCGCCCGCAGTTTATGTCAGCTTCAAGCTGGGAGCGCCTGCATCCCTGCCGTCGTTGGTGGACGCCTCGCTCGTGATCTGGACGACCACGCCGTGGACATTGCCCGCGAACTTGGCCATCGCGCTGCATCCGGAATTTGATTATGTGGTCGGTGAATACACGAATTCCGAAGGCGATTCCGATGTGTTCGTCATTGCCAAGCCGCTCATCGCCGAGTTTGAAAGCAAGACAGGCTACAAGCTGGCCAACGAGCTAGCCGTGCTCAAAGGCACCGAGTTCGCAGGCATGGAGGCACAGCATCCGCTTCTGCCGCGCACGTCGAAGGTGATCAACACGCTCTTTGTCACTGCGGATACAGGCACTGGTGCGGTGCACGTGGCCCCCGGCCATGGCGCGGATGACTACCAGGCTGGACGCGAACACGGGCTCGATATCCTCTCGCCCGTCGATGACCGCGGGCATTACACTGCGGAGGTTGGATTGCCTGAGTTCGTCGGCAAGCACGTCTTCCAGAGCAATAAGGGTATCATTGAATTGCTCAAATCGAAAGGTGCGCTGCTCGCTCATCACGACATCACTCACCAGTATCCGCATTGCTGGCGCTCGAAGACGCCGGTTATCTTTCGCGCGGTCGAGCAGTTCTTCATCAATGTGGATAAACTTCGCGCGCAGGCGCTGGAAGAAATCGACAAGGTCACATGGCTGCCCGCTTGGGGGCGCAACCGCATTTTTGGCACCGTGGAATCACGACCCGACTGGTGCATCAGCCGCCAACGAACATGGGGTGTGCCGCTCCCGGTTTTATACAAGGCTGATGGCAGCGTGATCCTCGATGCTGCCGTCGCGCGCCAGGTCGCCGACATCTTTGAGAAGCTGGGCACCAATTCTTGGTTTGAAAAATCTGATGCCGAATGGGCCGCGCTGCTTGGTTTGCCTGCGGATACTAAACGCGGCGTCGATACGCTCGACGTCTGGATTGATTCCGGCTGCAGTCATGTGGCCGTGCTCGACCGGCATCCCGAACTTGGTGGCGCGCCCGCCGACCTGTATTTGGAGGCGACCGACCAGCATCGCGGCTGGTTCCAGAGTTCGCTCATGCTCAGCATCGCCGCGCGTGGAGCGGCACCCTATAAGTCCGTCATCACACACGGCTTCGTGGTCGATACCAGTGGCAACAAAGTCAGCAAGAGCGATCAGGGCACCAGCAAGAACGCCAAGCCCATGACGGCGGATCACTACTACAACAAGTATGGTGCGGATCTGGTGCGCTTGTGGGTCAGCAGTGTCGATTATCAGAATGAAGTGCCGTTTAGCGAGGAGCTTTTCGAGCAAGCGACAAAGAGCTATCGCAGCATTCGCAACACGTTGCGCGTGCTGCTCGGGAACTTGAACGGTTTTGATGCGAAGCAGCACGCCGTGAGTGCGGACAAATTCACCCTACTCGACCGCTGGATTCTCGAAAAGCTTAACGCGATCATCAAAGAATGCCGCGAGGCCTACGACGCCTACGACTTCCGGAAAGTTTACGGTGCGCTCAATAATTTCTGCACCGTCGAACTGAGCCAGCTCTACATTGATATCACGAAGGATCGTCTCTATTGCGATGCCACGGACAGTGTGCGCCGCCGGGCCGCGCAGACGGCGATGCACCGCATCACGGAGTCGCTCTGCAAACTCCTCGCGCCGATTCTTTCATTCACTGCTGATGAGACCTGGGAGTTTCTGGGGAATACGGACAGTGTTCATTTGGAAACTTTTCCGGAACTTGATTCAGAGTTCGCGGGCGACAAGGCCGGGTCTGCGGTGGAGCAGCTTCTTCAAGTGCGCGCGGTCATCCAGCAGGCCATCGAAAAGGCACGGCAGGAGAAGCGCATTGGGTCGAATCTTGAGGCTAGCGTGGAAGTCACCCTGCCGTCAGAGAAATTCAATCACCCTGTCTTTGAAGACAAGGTTGTGATCGAAGAGTTCTTCATTCTCTCCGTGCTCAACATCAAGCGCGCGACCGGTGCCGAACCGACTGCGGTCGTGTTGGAGTCGCCGCATCAGAAGTGCGCGCGCTGCTGGAAGCATCTGCCGAGCGTCGGCCAGCAGAAGCATGCTGATTTGTGCGACCGCTGTGAAGAAGCGGTATCGTTGCTGATGAAGTGAGGAGGTTCGCTTCGCGGCTTCGCAACTAATTTTTTCCATGAGACTACGCGTTCAACTTCTAGTTCAGTGCCTCGTCACCTCGGCAACTACAATGATTCAGTTATGATCCGCCTCCTCTTATCTCTCAGCCTTCCGCTCTACGTTCTCGACCAGCTTACCAAAGGCTGGATTGTGCGGACATTTGAACTCAATGGAGAGGGGAGGGTGGTGGTGCCGGATTTTTTTACGTTGCATCACGTCGCCAACACCGGCATTGCCTTCGGCCAGTTCAATGGCGGGAAATATTCCAACTACATTTTCGGCGCGGTGGCGATTGCCGCGCTGGGCTTGATTACCTGGATGTATCGCAAGGGCACATTCACCGGCGGATTCAGCCGCGTGGCCATCGCTCTGCTGGTCGCCGGCGTCTGCGGAAATTTCACTGATCGTCTCTTGCACGGTTACGTGGTGGATTTTCTCCAGTTCGATTTGCATGTGCCGATGGCGAATCCGTGGCCCTCGTTCAATGTGGCTGATTCCTGCGTGGTTTGCGCGGCTTTCCTGCTGGCGATTGCTTCGTTTGCGGAGGCGCCGAAGGCGCCAGTTAAGTAACGCGGCTTGTGGGTCGGCAGCCCTCTGCTGCACTCATGGATGAATCAGGTCGGCAGAGGGCTGCCGACCCACTTCAAGCAAGAAATTTCACCGGCAGAATCACCGCGGTCTCGAGTGCCCGGAGGTAGTCATCCCGGGAGATTTCGTAGCCACCAAACATGGCGAGGTGAGGCGTGGTCCACTGGGTGTCGTGCAGGACGAAGCCCCGGTTTTTGAGGTGTTTCATGAGCCAGACCAGGGCGGCTTTGGAAGCAGAAGGTTCGTTGCTAAACATGGATTCGCCGAAGAACGCGCCTCCGATGGAGACGCCGTAGAGGCCGCCGAGCAGCTTATCGTCGCGCCATGTTTCGACGGAGTGGGCATATCCCATCACATGAAGGCGTTCGTAACTGGTGATGATTTCTTTGGTGATCCAAGTCTGTTGTCTTCCGCTGCATGCAAGCACGACGTCATTAAACTGGGTGTTGATGCGGATTTTGAAACCTGAGCGGAGCAACTGGGTGCGCGTGCTGCGTGGCACATGAAAATCCGCGATGGGGAGGATGCCGCGCGGGTCGGGGGAGAACCAGGAAAGCCGACCGTTCTCCATGCCCATCGGAAAGATGCCACTGCTGTAGGCGCTGATGAGGACGCTGGGTTCAATGGTAGACATGGAAGAAGACGGGGAGACGGGGAGAAATCTGCGCGAATGCGTGAAGATTTCAATTCATCGTTCATCATTGCAAACTGGTGTCAACCACTGCAAACTCCACCATGCGCAAAGCCATTTACCCAGGCAGCTTTGACCCGATCACGAACGGTCACCTCGACCTGTTGGAGCGTGCCTCGCGCCTGTTTGACGAGCTGGTCGTGGCCATAGCACGCGATAATCAAAAGGACAGCCTGTTTACGGTGGATGAGCGGGCGGCGATGATCGGAGATTCGGTGCGTGCGCTCGGATTGCACAAGGTGCGTGTGGTTCCATTCCATGGCTTGCTGGTTGATTTCGCCAGGAGCGAGGGGGCGATCACGGTGCTGCGCGGGTTACGCGCGATATCGGACTTCGAGCTGGAGTTTCAGATGGCGTTGATGAATCGGAAGCTCGATCCAGGATTGGAGACATTGTTCCTCATGCCGCGCGAGGAACTCACTTATATCAGTTCGCGTATTGTGAAAGAGATCGCGCGTCTTGACGGCGAGGTGGAATTGTTTGTTCCGGCGAACGTGGCAGTCGCGCTGCGGTCTAAGATCAAGAAACTGAGCCTGTCTGGTGGAGAATCGCGAAAGAATATAACGCCATGAGCTTAAGAATTGACCCCAAGGGCCTCCCTGAAGAAGGCTTGCATATCGAGGGGCATCTGGCTCCCGCTGTCTTCGGACTCAAGCCGGATGACGAGGTGCGCGCGGTGTCTCACCTGGAGTATGATTTGAATGTCACTTGCGATGAAGACGGCCTGATTGTGCAAGGGCGGATTGTGGCGACTTTTGACCTGGCCTGCGGACGTTGCGCGGAGCGGTTTCAGCTCAGGATGGATCTGCCAGCGTATGCGCTCGACGTGCCCTTTGAAAATGCGGGTGCGATTGACTTGACAAGCTGGTTGCGTGAAGACATGCTGCTAGCCCTTCCGACCTTTCCTCGCTGCGAAATGGGTAACGTGACGCCGCGAGAATGTCCCGCCGAAGGCAGGTTCGCTCCCGCGACGGAAATCGTCCGGGACGCCCCGCAAGAGGAGGACGGAGAAGTTTGGAAGGCCCTAGACCAACTCGATAACCTTAAAAGCAACTGAATCATGGCCGTCCCGAAGCGTAGACAATCCATTAGCCGCCAGAAGCGCCGTCGTGGCGCCAATCGCTGGAAGGCTCCTCAACTCGCCACTTGTGGTTCCTGCGGTGCAGCGAAGCCCGGTCACGTCGCCTGCCCGTCATGCGGTTACTACGGTGACCGTCAGGTCTTGGACATTGAAGCCAAGGGCTGAGACAATTATTTCAGCCCTGAATCAGGCTGAGGTGCCCGTGTCTGCATTGGATTGACGCACCTTAGTTTCTCAACGAAAAGCCAAGCCATGCCCAAAGCGAACCTTTCGAAAGACGAAGTCAAGGCGATGCTCCTGCTCGCATGCGAGCGCATCATCGCTGCGGAACCATTGTTGTCTGAAGCCGATCGCAACCTTGGTGATGGCGACCACGGTCTGGGCATGCAGCGCGGCATGACCGCAGCGACAGAGAAGCTGAATGCTGGAGATGTGGAGAGCATCGAAAAAGCGTTTTCCAGCGTCGGCATGGCCATGATGAGCAGCATGGGCGGTGCCAGTGGCGCCATCTTCGGCACGTTCTTCCGCAACGGCGGGAAAGCTCTCGCTGGGAAGGAGATTTTTGATGCGGCCGGGCTTGCCGCGTTTCTCAGGGCCGGAGTTGACGGTGTGAAACAGCGCGGAGGTGCCGCGGTGGGAGACAAGACTGTCGTTGATGCCATGGAGCCTGCTGCGGTCAAAGCGGCAGAATTGACGGGCGCGAATTTGTCTGATGCCATCAAATCCGTGAGCTCTGCCGCCGAAGCCGGATTGGAAGCGAGCAAAAGCATGGTCGCGAAATTTGGCCGTGCGAAGACCTTGGGCGAAGCTGCCATTGGTTTTCCTGATGCAGGCGCTCTATCCGTCACTGTCATCATCGGCGCGATGAAGGACTACATCGCTGATTGATTCTCTTAAACATTTCAACTGTTCAACACTTAAACTCCCAACGACATGGCCGACATCCAAACCAGCGCATCCGACAAGAAGGAAAAAGAATACTTCACGCATCTTCCGCAGGAAGCACCAGGCTTCTTCCTCAAGGGCAGCCACCAGTATGACTGGGGTCTGAAGAACCGCCTGAGCCGGGTCTTTAATCCGAAGGACGGCCGCACAGTGATGCTCGCCTTTGACCACGGCTATTTCCAGGGACCGACGACAGGTCTTGAACGCGTCGATCAGACCATTCTGCCGCTCGAACCCTACGCGGATTGCCTCATGCTCACGCGCGGCATCCAGCGTTCCGTCATTCCTGCCTGCACCACTAAGGCTATCGCCTTGCGCGCCAGCGGCGGCACCTCGATGATCAGCCCTATGGAGGAATGGGAAGGGGAGCTTGATGGCAAAAAGCTCAAGCTATCTCGCCCAGGTTTCGAGCCGCTCTCGAATGAAAGCACGGCTCTTACCATTGAGGAGGCTATTCGTCTGAATGCGAGCATTCTCGCTGTGCAAGTTTTCGTCGGCAGCGCCTACGAGCGCCAGTCGCTCAAGAACATGACCGACCTTGTCGATGCCGCCAGCCGTTATGGCATCGGCGTCATGGGAGTCGTCGCCGTGGGTCGCGCCATGGCGCGCAACGCTCAGTATTTCCGTCTCGCCACCCGCATCATGGCGGAGCTTGGCGCGAACGTTGTGAAATGCTACTACGTCGAGGAAGGATTCGATACCATCACCAGTTGCTGTCCGGTGCCGATCGTCATCGCCGGCGGCAAGAAGCTGCCCGAGCTTGATGCACTGAAAATGTGCTTCAACGCCATCAGCGAAGGTGCGAACGGCGTGGACATGGGTCGCAATATTTTCCAGAGCGACGCACCTGTGGCCATGATGCAGGCCGTTCAGGGCGTGGTGCATGGCGGTCTCAATCCGAAGAAGGCGTTTGAGATGTATAACGACCTCAAGAGCGACAAAAAGAAGGCGAAGAAGTAAATACGCTCGCCAGAGGAGCATCCAAATGATCCGCACTCTTACGAGATGCGGTTACGGATTGGAGGGGGGGTGCTGGGCGCTTGCCCTGCAAGCACCTGTTCATCAAAACGGAATTTTGAAGCCCAAGGCTCCTTTTTTTTCCTTGGGAATCGGAGTCTGGCGATTCACCTGGCGAAGGTTGTCCTCGGCATTTTTTACATCCTCTGGACTTTTCTGGGCGGCTTCAGAATGTTCTCCTTTAACTATGGCCTTAAGTGCTCCTTGCGGCTGAATGGTGCCGCATGCGCAGAGGGCAACGGGGAGCAAGGAGAAAATGAGGCGACGTTGAAAGTGGGATGACATCAGGGAATCTTTTGAGAACTATTCGCCTGTCACATTGGGGCGAAGTCCCTTTACGATGCGATTGATGCCTTCGGATGCAAATTCGCTCTGAGGATACTGGGTGCGAGCCTTGAGGAACCAAGCGAGGGCGGAGCCGGATTGCTTGCGATCTTCATGGGATTTTGCTTTTTGCAGGGCGCTGACGAAATCAGTGGCTCTTACGCTGAAGTCGGAGCGCAGTCGTGAAACCTCGGGATCCTCGGGAAATTCAAGGTAAGCTTTTTCAATCATTTCCCAAGCACCGGCGATGTTGTTGTGCTGCGCGTTGCTGTTAGCACCGGCAACAATGAGATTCACCTTGTTCATATCAATGAGGACTTTTTTGAGTTGCTCCTGATGGACCGGGTCGTCGATGACCGAGGCGAGGTAGCGTGCTTGGTCGTTGTAAATCTGGCGGTAGTTCCGCTGGCTGAGCAGGCGGTCAAGATCAAGCACAGCCTGGGTTTTTATGTCGGCGTTTTTACCGATCATAGTTGTGAACTCCTTGAGCTTGGGATTGGTGGGATAAATTTCTGCGGCCTGTCTCAGAGCGTCTGCTCCGGCCTTCTGGTCGCCCTTCATGGCGGCGACTTTCGCCTCGTTCAGATGCATGTCGCTGACTGTGCGCGCGGTTTCGACGACGGCGAGTGGCTTGCTGTAGTCGAAGTCTTTGGCTTGGGCGCGCATCTTGATGATGAGTTCCTCGGCGAGTTTGTAGTCCTTTACTTCCATGGCTGAGATCATCTGGTTCGCGTCGCGAGTGAAATCTAGCACCTTGAGCTTCTTGGCCGCGGAAACGCGTTGCACGCGAGGCAAGAATTCGCCGACCATATAGGCTTCGCTGATGCGTTCACTGGCGCTGGCGATGTCGCCTCGCGCGAGGAGATTGTCGAAGGCTTGCACGGCAGTGTCCACTTTCCCGATGGCCTCGTTGGCGAAGGCGTCGAGTCCGCCGATGGTGGGTGAGGTGCCGAGGCTGGTGGCGAACATTTTTTCCGCATCGGAGCCTTTGTTGAGTTGGAGGATGCCATTGGGGTCGCTGGTGAAGACATTGCGATAAAATCGGCAGGCGATGACGACGTGTTCGAATCGGCGTTGCACGGCGAACTGAATGATGAGTGCTTGGAACTCGAGCTTGGACATGGCTTGAGAGAGGCCCATGGAGGCCTCATTGGCTTTCATCTTGGCTTCGTATTCGGCGATGTTTTTAATGTAGTTTGCGATCGTGCCGAGTTGGCCGGTTTGGGACTTAGCGCTCTGTTGTTGGCCGCCTTGCTGGCCGCCTTGCTGGCCGCCTCTGGCGGAGGTGGCGCCTCGCTGGGAGAGCGGAGCGGTGTGATGTTCCGCATGGAAGTGCATCGTGTCGACGCTGCGTTTCATCGCTTCATTGGTGGCGCGGAGATTGGTGACATTTTTCTGTGCCTGCCAGACGCCCCAGATGGCGTTGGTGAGTGAGTCGCAGAGGCGGGCATCGGCTTTGTATTGCGCCGCGATGGGCAGCAAAGCCACGGCACTGGGCAGGTCGGGGCGCCCACCGTTATTGTTTGGCGAGAGAATCTTGAGAATGTTATCGAGGATATTGCGATAAGCCTGGTCGTCAGGTGTGTTCGCTTCCGGTGCCGCGAGATACGTTTCCAACATGGCGCGGAAGACGCGGTTGTTGGTGACGGAAAACATTTTGCCATCCCATTGGACGGTCTCGGAACCGGGGTTCATGAACGGCAGCACATTACCGAGGACGCTTTCTTTTTTCTGCGGCTGCTGTCTCGGGCCGGAGTCGGCGTTAGAGGCGGGTGCGGGCTGACCGCCGCTGGGAAGCACCTGGCCATGCAAGGCAGCGGGCAGCAGACAACAGGCAAGGGCGGAGAGTAGGGGTGTATTCTTCATGAGCGTATTCTAATTTAATTGAAATAGCTGGAAACACAAGACTGGCTAATCAAAGTTACCCCTCATGACTTTTCGAGGCCTGTGACCTCAAGGATGCCAGTTTCTGCCTGGACGGTGACTTTAAAGCGGAATCGTTGGTCACGCTGGATATTGGTTCCATTAAATTTGGCTGGCACCAAAACAGGCAACTGCGCTTTTTCGCCGCTTTCCTCAATTTCGACACTAAAGAGGCGACCGTCAGTGGATTTCCAACCGTCATCGAGCCGGTTGCGAACCACGCCTTCAATTTTGTAGGAGTTGTTGCTCAGTGCGTTCGAGTTCTGGATGTAGTCATGGATGCTGAGGTCGGTGCCACCGAGCCCCGTGTCATTTCTGTGTCCCAGCAGCAGCCAGCCTCCACTGGCGACGACAATGATGGCGGCAAGGATACCCAGAAGATGAAGGGGATGGAAAGTGGTCTTGGCGCGGCGGGCCATCAGTCAGGTTTTTTTGGTTCTTGGTTGTCTAGTTCTTGATTGGGAATGGCGCATATGTCTATCATGATCGTTGGCTCAGGCAACCAAGAACGGTTCAACCTTTGTCACTCCAATTGGGAGCGTTTGATGCCGGCGTAGGCGAAGGCCAGGCCGATGAATACGTGCAGGCCGAGGACAAAGAGAGCAAACGATGGCTGTTCGATGTTTGAAGCCGTAACTTTTTTTACGGCCTCGTAGAAGTCAGGAGCATGTTCCCGCAGCGTGTGCAGGCTGCCTGACCAGCTCCAGAACGCAGCGATGAAAGGCTGGATGATCGGCGCGAAGACTTTCGGCAACGCGAGCACTGCGCCGCTGAGTGGAAGCTGAAAGCCGACAAGGTAGATGCTGAGGATAGTGGCCTTCTCCGGAGAGCGCATCATCGCTGAGATGCCGAGGCAGACCGAGGTCATGGCGGCGGAAGCCATCACAAGTAGAAGCAACTTCCATGGGAGGTTGCCGGGTATGCCGTGACAGACCATCTCCACGAACAATCCCATCCACAAGGCCTGGGCCAGGACGAGGACGCCGAGGAACAATATCTTGCTTGCGAGGTAGGCCGTGGGTCGCAAGCCGCCGAGGCGTTCGCGTTCGAGAATGACGCGTTCACCAGCGATTTCACGCGCGGCATTGTTGGAAGCCATCAAGGTGACGAGCACGACCTGAAACATGATCAGGCCCGAGACCAGCCCGCCGGTTCTGAGGAGTTCTGCTTCGTGAGACTGGCGCATACTGATCTCAGCGGAAATATCCTTGTCGGGTCGGTCGGGTAATTTCGAGAGCGGCTTAATTCCCTGATAGCCGAAGATCACCACCAGAAAAGGGAAGCCGATGAGCATCGCCGCATGGAGCCATACTTGCGCCATGTCGCGCCGGAAAATGAGCCAGCGCCGTTGCAATAATTCGCGCGTTTGAGCAAAGAAGCCGGGGAGTTGATGTTCACTGCAGATTTCATGTAACGAGTCATCGTCCTCTTCTTGCTTGATCTGCGTCTCCTCTTTTGATTTCTTCTTGGCGGCTTGGTCGTCGGAATCATCGTCATCGGCCCTGGCCACGGGCAGCTTGATTCGCTCTGGTTCACGGTCTGTGATGAGATTGGGTTCGATCTCTAATTCGGCCTTCTTGGTGGATAGATTGTAGGTGGAATAATATTCGTCACGATGGCGCGACCACGATGAGGCCCAGCGTTCGGCACTGCGACGGGCGAGCTTGAGATAGACGTCCTCAGTCTGGTTGATGCTGAAGTAGTGCGTCAGCGCGCGGGGCGGGCCGTGGTAGACCAAGCAGCCTTCATGCAGCACGAGGATAGAGTCGTAGAGTGAAAGGTTGGCAAGACTGTGGGTAACGTTGATGACGATGCGATTTTCGTTTTGCCGCGCGAGGTCGTGAAGCAACTGCGTGATCTCACGTTCGGATTTTGGATCGAGTCCGCTCGTGACCTCGTCGCAGAGAAGCAGTGCCGGATTGGTCACCAGTTCGAGCGCGAGTCCCAGTCGGCGCTTTTGTCCGCCGGAAAGGACTTTCACGAAGCGGTCTGCCAACGGGGTGAGACCGGTTTGCGTCAGGGTATCGGCGATAAGGTTGTTGGTGGCCTCTTCGTCCGGTTGGCGTGTGCGCAGGGCGATCGCGCTGGCGATGCATTCTTCCACAGTGAGCAGATCGTGCGCGACGCTGAACTGCGGGACGTAGCCCAACTCTGAAGGATGCAGGTCTCCCTCGTGCGCGAGATTGCGACCATCCCAGCGGACTTCACCCTCTTGTTCCTCATTGATCCCGGCAATGAGTTTCATCAGTGTCGTCTTGCCGCAACCGGACGGTCCCACGATCGCCAGCAGGTGTCCGGGGGGGACGTTAAAGCTGACGTCGTTGAGAAGCGGGACTGGTTCGCCGTCGCGATCCAGAGTCAGGGTGATGTTACAGATTTCTAGCATGGCTGGCTTGGTCTTGACGCTTACTAAGCAGAATTTGATGGGCTGGCGAGTAAAACTTGAGCTATGCTCTATAAGAAGGTAAGAACCAATAGTTATCACCTGATGAAGAATAAACCCAAAAAGAGGAAGAACTGGCTACTGCGTCTGTCCGTGTTTCTGCTGATCGGCGGACTGGTGGGAGGAATGGTTGTTTATTTTTCGGCGTCGGCTTGGATTCAGAATTTTCTGCGCAGTGACGCCTGCCGGGAGATGCTGGCACGGCAGATCGGGAAAGCGGCGCAAGCGCGTTGTGACATCGACCCGGTCTCGTGGTCCGGTTGGAACGCTTATTCAGCAAAAGTCTCGCTTGAGTCAGAAGGAGCGACAGGTTGGAAGAAAATCGAGGCTGATGGTATGCAGACGTCGCTTGATTGGGGCGGCGTGCGCCGGGGCGTTTGGCATGTGCCGGGGATAAATTTTGACAGGGTTTGTATTCATATGCCAGATGCAGCGAAGCTAGTCGTGTCGCCGGGCGGGCCGATTTCAAGTTTGAGTGAAGTGAATAGCGCGACTGCAGGTCCAGCCGCTCCGGCATGGATCAGGCGGTGGATACCCCAGCGCACGGAGATTGATGAGCTGGACGTGCATACATTCGACTTGCAGCCTTTCACGCCCAGTGGGGGTGTGGCTGTTGCAGGCATTCATCTCAAGGCACGGCCTGCTTCGGATGAGGGTGCGTGGAAAATTAATGGTGAGGACGGACGGGTTTTGATACCGGGCCTGTCAGAGCCATTCCGTCTCAGCACTGCTGCGGCGCGTATTGATGCCAAAGCTTTTGTGCTGAATGATGCCACGGCACGCTGGCTGGGTGATAGCGAGGTAACGGCGCGTGGTGAGCTTCCGTTTATTTCGAATCAGGGTTGGATGTTTACAGGTCACGTGACCAGCCTGGACTTGAGGCACGTTTTGTCTGATGCATGGAAGTCGAAGATCAGTGGTGTGGTCGAAGGTGACTATGTGGTGTCTGGCCGAATTGGTGCCGCGGTGTTGAGCAAAGGAAAGCTCCGGGTGAAGAGCGGTGTGGTGCAAGCGCTGCCGTTACTGGAGCGCGTGGCGGATTTTACGCATACGAACCGCTTCCGGCGGATTGTGATGGATGAAGCAACGGGAGAGGTGGAGGTGCAGGGCTCGCGCACGCGAGTGATGAATCTTGTGTTGCAGAGCAACGGCTTGATCAGGGTGGAGGGCGATGTGGTAATCGACGGTCAAATGCTGAATGGAAACCTGCTGGTTGGTGTTTCACCGGAGACGCTCCGCTGGATGCCAGGAGCGCAAAACCATGTGTTTACAGAAGCGAATATTGGGAAAGTTCCAGGATTTGTCTGGACGCGCGTGGTGCTGAGCGGAACGCTGGACTCACCGAAGGAAAATCTTAGTAATCGACTTCTGGTTGCAATGGGCAAGGCTGTGTTGCTCGACGCGCCGATGGAGGTGCTGGGAACGGGGGCTGATGTGATTGGCAAAACGGGTGGTGCGGCCGTTCAGGGTGGCAAAGCTGTGTTTGAAGGAGGTAACGACATCATTAAAGATGCGGGCGAAGCGGCGAGAAAGGGGCTCGATACGCTGAATGGTTTTATTCCGCTGCTTCCCAAATGACCGGGCTGTATTTCTACAGGGTGATTGAAAATCATTCATGACGTCAAAAAGCAGGTGACACCCATGTTGAAGGGTGATAGCGTTTTTTCCCGGAAAAAATGCCGAAGTAGCTCAGCGGTAGAGCAGCGCATTCGTAATGCGCGGGTCGCGGGTTCGATTCCCGCCTTCGGCTCCACGAGATTATGCTGCTTTCAAGCGAAGGATTGATTAGTTCGCGACAGAGTCGCCGCAAGGTGATTTTGAGACGGGGGCTTGCTTTTGTCAGCCTTGTTGTGGTGGCAGCCGTGGTGATTTTAGCGTTGTGGTTTGTCAATAGGCACAACAACAACAATCGCAAGGCCCAAGCTTCAGTGGAAGAACAACGCAAGGAATTTGAAGCGAATATTCCATTTTCACGCACGCGTCGGGCAGATTTACAGTCGGGTCAGAGGCCCCCGCCGCGCGAGATTATTCCGAATGTCGATATTTTGGACATGACTGTAAAAAGTTCAGTTCCGCGCATTACCACGCCTTTGGCGGATGGGATTCCGAGTGAAAAAGTGATCGAGCATCTCGAACAAAAACAGGCCGCCATCGCAGAGGTGCTCCGGCAGTTTTTTGATGCCCGCACGGTCTCTCAGATGATTCCACTGGTGCGGGATTCGCGGCGCGTGCGCTCATTGATGGAAGAATATTACCAGCGCGTTCCTCTCAAGGCTCGCGCTTGGAAGGGTATTGGATGGTCCGTGCCTGTCGAGGAGCCTGGATACCGCTTCGCCAATGTGAAGGCGACATTCCATGACCTGCCACCCATGAATTTGGTCGTGGAAGAGACCAGTTCCGGTTTCCTCGTGGATTGGGAAAGCTCAGTTCAGTATTCGGAAGTCGGATGGAAGGAGTTCATGACCACCAAGCCCGTTCAATCGAAGATATTCCGCGTCATCGCTTCCAGGTCTGAAGGCGGCACCGCGAGCGCTATGGTTCTCGCGCTGAAACATCCCCATGAGGACGGGATTGTGACCGGCCGTTTTGATCCCGGGGACTCGCGTTTTAGCTCGCTGATGGAGCAGCTTGAACATTCCAAATGGAAGGACGTGCAAGTTATTTTGCGCCTTTGTTATTCTGGCCCTGAGGCCGCGCCTGACGAGGTTCAGATCGCCGGAGTCGAAGGCAAGGGCTGGCTCATCCTTGATGAGCGCACCCGCGGATCATGAGTGCGGACAAAGCAGATACGCAGCTTGTGGTGCGAGTCCTTAGATGGTAAATGCAGTCCATGCCCGACCGCGTCATGTTCGATTCCCATATGCACACACCCTTGTGCAGGCACGCTCACGGGGAACCTGAAGACTATGCTGCCCGCGCTCTGGAGCAGGGTCTCTGCGGTATCATTTTTACCTGTCACAGCCCGATGCCGGCAGACTTTTGGCCGCAAGTGCGCATGAGCGAGGCGGAGTTTGATGACTATGTGGCGATGGTGGATCGCTGCCGCAACGCATTCGCCGGTGAACTCGAAGTGCGACTCGGCATCGAGAGTGATTATTTTCCAGGATACGAAGGGTGGATCGAAAAACTTCACCAGCGGGCAGATTTCCACCATTGCCTCGGCTCCGTCCACTGGCAGGGGCCGGAGTATGCAGAAATATTCAACCCGCAGGACGAGACTGCTTTCCGAAAAATTTACTGGGAAAATTTAGCCGCTTCTGCGGAGACCGGCTTGTTTGATACTCTGGCGCATCCCGATCTCATCAAGAATTACCGGTCAGCCACATGGCGTTTTGAGGATTGCCGTGATGATCTCGCCGCCGCGCTTGACCGGATTGCAGCAACCGGCGTTGCGATGGAACTGAACACATCCGGCTTGAATAAGAAGTATCCCGAGATGAATCCCGGCCCGCAGATGCTCAGAATGATGAACGAGAGAAACATTCCTGTTGTCATCGGCTCGGACTCCCACGTCGCTCGGCGGGTGGGCGAAGGTTTTGCCATCGCGCTGGAGGCGCTGCGGGATGCGGGTTACACGGACGTGAGCGTGTTTGAAGAGCGGAAGAGAAGTGAAATTCCGATTCGCGTAGCGCTGGCAAGTTTGATGATGCAGGCTGGAGCCTCCGTTCAGTAAAGCACCACCTTAACACTATGACTGATTCCTACACATGGGCCACGAAGTTCCGCGATCTGTTCGACCGATGCGCTGAAAAATACAAACGCGGTGACACCAGCTTCGACGCATGGTTTGATGGCACTGACCTTGAGTTTCTCGCATCGATCGGATACAAGTCGCGAGAGCTTTTCGACTTTATCGAGGATCATTGTCGTGCAGACGGCGGAGAGCCCAGCCGGGAGACCGCGCTGCTCATTGCCTCGGCGCGGCGGGATTATTTCCTGGTCAGGCAAAATGGCATGGTCAGCACGACGATGATTGATCCGTCCGCGCTTCCGGC
>JANNQW010000040.1:0-1527 GCA_031400955.1 Verrucomicrobiota bacterium | reverse complement strand
GCGCCGTTTCATCGTGACCCAGCGCGCGCGCAAACCCATCGCGATCGTGGACGCTTACTACGGACACGACGGCCACTCGCTTTGCCCCATGGCCACTGGCATCAGCCATCACGTCAGTCCCGGCGGCGCCATCGAGCCTTGTCCCATCATTCAATTCGCCACGGAGAACATTAATGATTCACGCGGCGTCTATGAGACCTTCACCAGCAGCGCGTTCTTAAAGGACTTCCGCGAGACCGCCGCGCAACACACTCGTGGCTGTATTGTCCTGGAACGCCCTGACCTCGTGAAACAGCTCGCCGAGAAACACGGCGCGCAAGACACCACCCAGCGTCAGACTGCGATGGCTGAACTCGAAAGCATGACTCCACGCAGCAGCCAGTGGATCAAGGAGGAGAACATCGGCGAGAAACACTGGATGTATTGGCTGGCCAAGCGGTTCTTTTACCAGGACTTCGGGATTTATGGTGACTTGGAGAAGTAGCGAAGTGGGAAGCAAACAGTTGAGCGTGCCCGCGTGGGCTGCTACGTAACTACTCTGGTGACTCTTCACTCCCCCATCGACTGGCCCGCCCTCCGCCAGGACTTCCCGATTCTTGATCAGGAAGTTCACGGAAAACCGCTGATTTATTTCGACAACGCCGCGACCTCGCAAAAGCCACGCGCGGTGATTGACGCGTTGTCGCACTACTACGAGCGCGATAACGCCAATGTGCACCGCGGCATTCACGAATTGAGCCAGCGCTCCACCGAGGGCTATGAAGGCGCGCGCGCACGCGCCGCGCAGTTCATCAACGCGCCCAAGTCTTGCGAGATTATCTTCACGCGCGGCACAACGGAAAGCATCAATCTCGTGGCCAATTCATGGGGCAACTCAAATTTAAAAACTGGCGATGTCATCCTGCTTACGGAGATGGAGCACCATAGCAACATCGTGCCCTGGCAATTGCTTGCGCAGCGCACGGGCGCGAAGCTGCGATATGTGCCAGTGACGGGCGATGAGGGGCAGATCGATTATGAGGCGCTCGACAAGCTGCTCACGCCGCAGGTGAAGCTGTTTGCCTTCACTCAAGCATCAAACACGCTGGGCACGGTGAATCCCGCGAAGGAACTCTGTGCAAAGGCGCGCGCGCTCGGCGTGATAACACTGGTGGATGCCGCGCAGAGCATCGGTCACATGCCCTTGGATGTGCAGGACATCGGCTGCGACTTCCTCGCATTCTCCGGTCACAAGATGTGCGGGCCCACTGGTATCGGCGTGCTTTGGGGTCGCGAGGAATTGCTCGAAAAAATGCCGCCGTGGCAGGGCGGCGGCGACATGATCTCCAGCGTGGATTTCTTCGAGTCACGTTGGAACACGCTGCCGCACAAGTTTGAAGCGGGGACTCCGGACATCTCCGGCCCCATCGCGCTCCATGCCGCCATGGATTATCTGGATGCGATTGGGCGCGACAAAATCTTCGCTCACGATCAAGAACTCGCGGCTTATGCCTACAACCGGCTGAAGGAGATTCCGCATCTGCGCGC
>JANNQW010000039.1:0-2527 GCA_031400955.1 Verrucomicrobiota bacterium | reverse complement strand
TCGAAAGATGTGCGGAATTCGATTCGGCGTCGCGAGTGGCTCTGGCTGTTGCTGGTGCTGACGCTGGCGGGTGGGCTGCGCTGGCCGCGAATGGATTTGTCCTTTTACAATGATGAGGTGCACACGTTCCGGAATTACATCGCGGGATGGTTCAAGCAGTCGGACGACGGCGCGCTCAAATGGCGCCAGATAAAGTGGAGCGAGACCATGTGGCAGAACAAGGCGGGAAACAATCTGGCGCCGTGCTCGATCTTCGGACGTCTGTCCTACGATGTCTGGAGAAAAATTTCCGGAGCGCCGGAAGGAGCGGTCTCTGAGACGGCGGTGCGGCTGCCACAGTTCATTGCGGGCATGGCATCGCTGGTGGTGCTGTGGCTGGCGATGCGGCGGATGGGAGGGGTGCGTCTGGCGTGGTGCGTGCTGGTGCTGTTGGCGCTGCATCCCTGGCATGTGCGGTATTCGACGGAGGCGCGTTCTTACGGCTTTCTGCTGCTGGCGGTTGCCTGGTGTTTTTATTCTCTGGTGCGCGCGCTGGAAGATCATCGATGGCGCTGGTGGCTGTCGCTCGGCTTCGCGCAGTTTCTCTGTCTCTGGAGCTTTACGGGTTCTGTCTATTTTCTTGTGGTGTTCGACGGGGCGGTGTTTGTCGTGTTGTTGATTCATGCGATCAAACAGCGGGGCGGATGGACATCCGGGGTGCGCTTTGGCATCGGTCTGCTCATGGGCGCGATGCTGGCGCTGCAACTGATGCTGCCGATATTGCCCCAGCTCATGGAAGTGATGCGGAATCTCGCCAGCATGAATGGTGAGATGGGTCGCGAGTGGTGGGCGGATGCGGTGGCGGGAATATTTTTTGGCATGCGCGGCTGGGACTTGGATCCGACAAACCCGAACAATCTGGCGGTGTTGCGTGAGACGGCGTTGCGGCCGTGGTTGTGGATGGTGGTGGCGGCTGTGGTGCTGATGTGGGGCGCGGGCACGGTTCGACTGGCGAGGCGTCAGGCAGCGGGCGGGATCGTGGCGCTGTCGGGGCCGGTGGCGGTGCTGCTGAGCTGGGTGGTGATGAGCGCTCAGGGCAAATACATGCATTCTTGGTATGTGCTCTTCGCCGTGCCGGGCATGATGGTGGCCGTGGCGGCCGGGCTGGAATGTTTGGAGGAATGTCTTCGCAACGGGCGGATGGGTCGTGTGGCTGCTGGCTGGTGTGCCTTGATGATTTCCATGACGTGGCTGGCGACGGATTTGTTTTACATGGGGCACACCAAGGAGAATTTGCGCGGCCTGGCGGAGGCTGGTCGCAGTCCGGAACCGTCGCGCGGGATTTATGCGGCGATGATCGCGGATGTAAATAATTATGCTCCGCGCGTTGTGATATTGAAGACCGCTGCGGCGTTGGATGAGGTGGTGTTGCGAGCCCGGAGGGAGGGGCTGCCACTGAAGGTGAGCGTGGGGCATGTGGGGGTCGACGAGTCGCCGCAGGTTTTCGAGCGACTGCGCGGGTCGGGCGAGTTTGAGGAGATGGCGGTGTTCCGGGGTATGGATGAGGCGCAGTTTACGCATTATCTTTTCCGCTTGCGTGACGGGCGGTAGTGGCTATGTGTTCTTTTGAACACCTAGCGCCACATGAATACCATTCGCCACTTTATTGCTACGATTCACCGGGCCGTTTCCACATTGACTCGCGGGAAGCCGACGATGCCGAGAAGGGAGCGGCAAATGGAATTCGATTTCACAGTGCGATCATCACGGCGGGGCGACGGATGTGATTAGCCTAAAGCTAAAATGGACAGGATTAACAAGATGTTCAGGATTGGGATGGAGAGTAGCTTACAAACTTGCGGGTGTTCATCCATTGGCATGAAAGCAATTCTCCCTGTTACCCATTCCTGTTAATCTTGTTAATCCTGTCTAAAATCCGGTCAGTGCGCGCGGGCTAGAGCTTCTTGATCTGCACATTGCGGAACTGCACGGGATCGTCGTGACCCGCGAAGCCGAAGAAGCCACTTTTGTTGTCTTTGCCGGGATGCTTGCTCTTGGCCATCACGGTTTCCATGTCCACTTTGCTGAGGTCGCAGTCGAGGATGATGGTGCCGTTGAGTTCCACCTTGATGGTGGAGCCTTTGATGGTGACTTCCTGAAAATTCCATTCGCCGATGGGATGCTGGTAACCGCGCGCGGCGGCGACCATGCCGTAAACGGAACCGTGAGCCTGGCGCAAATCAATCTTGCCTTTTACCTTTTCATAGTTGTCATCGAGCACCTGGAGTTCGGTCATGCCGTCATAGGCGGGGTTGCCCTTCAAGGGGCAACGGATGGCGAGTCCATTGTTGCCACCGGGCGGGAGTTTGAATTCCACGCGCGCCTGGAAGTCCGCATATTCGTCGACGGTCAGAAGATTGCCGCCCTTGCCGCGCTTGCAGACGATGGCGCCGTCTTTGACTTCGTAGTTGTCCACTGCTCCTTGCCAGCCGGTGAGATCTTTGCCGTTGAAGAGGGGCACATAACCTTCGGCGCTTTTGCTGGCGAG
>JANNQW010000038.1:0-16892 GCA_031400955.1 Verrucomicrobiota bacterium | reverse complement strand
GATGTCCCGGGCGATCATCGGTTCGCCACCCGTGACCACGACATGTCGCGCAGGATATTTTTCAACCTCAGCCATAATATCAGTGATGGTCATTTCATCGCCTTCCGGATTCCAGGAAGCATGCGGTGTGTCACACCAACGGCATCGGAGGTTGCAACCGGATGTGCGAACAAAGACCGAAGGCACACCCGTGAGCCGGCCTTCGCCCTGGATGGAAAAAAAAATCTCAGCAATGCGCATGGCAGCTAGGCTTAAGGTTTCATGTGATAGGGTCAAGCGCGGACCTTGCGTATGGCGACAGACTTTGAGCATTTTTTAATCGCCAGACTGCGGGAAAATGTTAAGCTCTCTTAATTAACTAGTGCGCCCGATCTTATTCCAACTATTGCTCCTGACAATCGCATGTTTGCTCTCGGGCTGCGGGTCCGCGCCGCCGTATGAGTATCGCTACACGCCTGGCAGAACCGCCATTCTAACTCCGCGCGGGGCGATGGTGCCCGTGGATGCACCGGAGGCGGTGAAGCGGGCCGTCGCGGCGGGGAATCACATCGCGGGCAGGCCTTACATTTATGGCGGTGGACATCGTTCGTTTATTAGCAAGGGCTACGACTGCTCGGGCACGGCTTCGTTTTTACTTCATGCGGCGGGAGTGCTCTCCACGCCCATGGCTTCCGACGAGTTCCGTAATTTTGGTTCTGCCGGTCCCGGCAAGTGGATCACGATTTACGCAAAGCGCGGTCATGTGTTCATGTCGGTCGCCGGTCTGCGCATGGATACCGGCTGGAACGGCGAACGCGAAGGGCCGCGCTGGAGCACCATGAGCCGGCCGGCCAAAGGCTGCGTGCTGCGACATCCACCGGGTTTGTAGCAAGGGCATCCTGTTCTTGCGATCAACCCACCACTGGCCGAATGCCATCGCTACTTCGCTTTGAGGTCCACCGCAACCAAGTCCTGGCCATCGCGCGCATAAAGCACGCCATTAGCGAACGCAGGAAATGAGCGATGCCCCGCGCGGAGAATCTGGGCGGAAGCAAGCAGGTTGAATTTGTCCGGAGTGGCCTCGACCAGCCAGAGTTCGCCCGCTTCGGTGACCATGATCAACGTGTTTTTTACTCGAATGATTCCGCCGCCACGGATGCGGGGCGAATCCCAGAGTGACTTGCCATCGGCTGCCCGGATGCAACGCAGGGTCTGCCCTTGCTCCTGCCGTCCGTGAAATCCGTAAAGGTGTTTGTCGAAGTAGACTGGCGTGCCGTAGTGACAGTCGAGGGTGCCTTCTGTGTTCCAGACCTGCTTCAAATCTACTTGAAGGCTGTGCTTTGGCGCGCTGGTCAGCTTCATTTTCCAAAGACTGCCTCCCACGCCATAGCAGGCGGTGATGAACAAAGTGTCCGACCCGCACCAGATGGGTGTGGCTGCATTCACCGAGGCATCCATGTCCGAGCGCAGGTGCTGTTGAAATCCGACGATGCCGGTTTCACTGTCGCACACCACAATCTTGTTCCTCAGCCAGCAGATGAGCGCGTTTCCCTTGATGATGGGCGCCGAGCAACTCGCTTCGTCTTCGACTGACTGCCACGCGAGGGTGCCATCATCAAACTTCAGGGCGATGACACCCGCCGCGCCCTTGGTGTTGCTGCCACCGGCGGTGATGATGACATTCTTGCCGGCGATGAGCGGGGCGCATGAACGACCGAAGAATCCCTGCGGCGACTTCACCTCCTTCACGGTGTCGTAGCACCACAATTTTGCGCCGGTCTTCAAATCCAATGCGTGAACCACCCCGTCCGCACCGTGAACAATGACCTTGCCATTGGCAAGGGTCGGCGTGGCCCGCGGTCCGTTGTCGAAACCAAAACTGTCCACATAGTCGGTGGTATAGGCGAACTTCCACAATTCCTTTCCGCTAATCGCATTGAGCGCCTGCACCAGCGCCTTCTCACCGGTGCGATGGAACACGACAACCCTTCCTTCAGCGACCGCCGGTCCGGCAAATCCGGTGCCGAGCTTTGCGCGCCACAGGATAGTTGGGCCACTCGAAGGAAAGCTTTGAGTGATCGCGGCCTCGCTTTCAAGCGCAACGCCATCGCGGTTTTGGCCGAGGAACTGCGGCCAGTCGCCTGCGGCTGCGAAACTCAGCGTGATGAGGGCGGCGGAAAGTCGAATGCAAAATCCAATGCTAAAAATGAAGAATCGGACATCGCTGGCGAAATCTTGTCGAATCGATCTCATCTACATTACTACACTCGTTATCTGACATTCGTCATCCTGTATTCGAGGTTCGACATTTCTTAATTCAATTCCGGTCAGTCAGACAATGATGCGTAAATGAATTGAATTCGCAATCAGCCTCGATTTCAATAGTGAGGCATGTTCTGGCGCTCCTTAGTTATCTTCATTACTCTATTCTGGCTGGTCATGGTCACGCTGTTGGTGAGGGTGACCTACTTTCCCGAAGGATCCCAGTTCGCCCAGATGCCACCGGGCATCGTGTTAAAGATGTTTCTTGATCGCGGTGCTTCCGGCAAGCAGTTGCACCTTTACCACGGGGAAAAGAAGATCGGTCACGTTACGCTCGACGTCCGACGCATGCCTGAGGCGCAGTTACCGGATGATTTCACTCTATTGCTTACCGCCTTTATGGAGCGGGGTGTGCTGCCGGATGTTGCAAGTTCCGTCAACTTGCGCTTGAACATTAATCTCCGCGAGGCGCAGCGCTGGGCTGGCGCAGCTGGTCAAATCCGGATGCCAGACGACGGCGTGTTGTTGGATTTCAAATGGTTTGAAGCCAAAGCCACGCCGGAATTCACCCTGCACCGCAGGGGAGTGCTACAGGCGGATGATAGACTGTTGCAGCCCATGCTCGGGCAGTTTACCACCGGCCCCGGCACGGTTGCCACGCCAGCTGGCTCGGCGCAGGATGATTTCTTTAAGATATCGGCGCGAGAGGGCGCGATGAAAATCGCCGGGCAGAAATGCAAAGGCTACGTCCTCAGCTTCAGTGTCATGGACCGGTATCGGGCCACCGCCTTTTTCACCGAGGAGGGTAGCCTGGCCTTGATTGAGCTGCCCGACGGTTATCGTGCTCTGGAGCCAAACATTCACGGTCTGGTGCCCGATGAAGCCGAGGAATGAAGTTGGAAGTTGATAGCTAATGACCGATAAGAGCCATCCAGTTTCTAACGGAGCCAAGTCCCGGGCTATCAGATCATTACTCTCCGCAATAACTACATCACCGTGATTGAAACCACTGACCTCACCATGAACTACGGCTCCGTCCGAGCCCTCGACGGATTGTCCCTCAACATTCCGCAGGGTGAGTTCTTCGCGTTTCTCGGTCCGAACGGCGCGGGCAAGACCACGGCCATCAAGCTTCTCACCGGACTCATGACTCCCGCGCGCGGCACGGTGCGCATCTGTGGTCATGACATGCAGACCGACAGTCTGCGCGCCAAGGCCGCGCTGGGTTACGTGCCGGACGTGGCCGTGTTTTATGAAAAGCTGACGCCGCTGGAGTTCATGCGCTTCATTGCCGATGTGTTCGAGGTGGATGAAGACCGCGCTGCGGCATCGCGCACCCAGTTGTTTGCGAAATTTGCGCTCAGTGACTGCGCCCACGATCGCATTGAAAACTTCAGCCACGGCACGCGCCAGCGGCTGGCCATCGCCAGCGCGCTGCTGCACGAGCCCAGGGTTTTCATCATCGACGAACCGATGGTGGGGCTGGATCCCATTCACGCCCGCATCGTGAAGCAGGAGCTCAAGGAGCGGAGCCGCGCAGGCATGACCGTGCTCATGAGCACCCATCTGCTGAACATCGCCGAGGAAGTGGCCGACCGCATCGGCATCATCCACAAAGGCCGGCTCATCGCGCTGGGAACGATGGATGAGCTGCGGCAGAAGCATGAGAACGCGGAAAAGCGTCTGGAGGAAATATTTCTCGGCATGGTGACGGAGGAGGCAGCGTGAGCACGGCTCCGCGCACCATCGTGGTGATGGGTGTCAGCGGCTCCGGGAAATCGCTCGTCGGCGCGCTGCTCGCACAGCGGCTCGGCGCGCACTTTGATGATGCGGATGATTTTCATCCGCCGTCCAACATCAGCAAGATGGCCGCAGGCATCCCGCTCACCGACGAGGACCGCCGGCCGTGGCATGACATCCTGCGCCGGCGCATCATCGAACAGCGCGCGAAGGGGATGACGCATGTGCTGGCGTGCTCGGCGTTGAAGGAAGCTCATCGCGCCAGGCTCTGCGAAAGTGATGGCTCCGCCGATTTGATTTTCGTATATTTGAAGGGTTCGCGTCAGATCATCGGGGAGCGCCTTGCCGCACGCAGCGGGCACTTCATGCCGCCGTCGCTGCTCGACAGCCAGTTCGCCGCGCTGGAGGAACCGCAGGATGCGATGGTGGTGGACGTGGCCATCACTCCGGAGGAGATGGTCGGGGAAATCGTCAAAGGATTGAACGCAGACTGATCATGGCGGACCGCACGATTCACTTCTGGGGTTGGGATGCAGCCGTTCTGGACAGAGCGGTGGCCGAACTGACTCGCGGCTGGAACGGCGGCGAACTGGATCTGACTTCGTGCGCCATCATCGTGCCCACGATGGAAGCCTCGCGGCGTCTGCGTGAAGCGCTGGCGATGGAGGCTTCCTCCCGCAACGGCGCCGTGGTTGCGCCGCATGTCTGGCATCCGGAAAGCGCGTTGGGCTGGAACAGGCCGGAGCAGGGAATCGCGTCCGCATTGCAGGAACGACTCGCGTGGTCGCAGGTGCTCATGCAGGCCAGGCTCGACAAACTTTCCGCGCTGTTTCCCCAGCCGCCGAAGGAGATTTCGCAAGCGTGGGCCTCATCGGTGGCCGGCACGCTGCATGATCTGCGTCATGTCTTGGGCGCAGGCGGTTTCAGCATGGATACCGCGCGGCGCGCGCTTCAGGGATTCGATGCGGAGTCGCGCTGGAATGATCTGGTCACGCTGGAGACAGCCTTTCTGAAAATGCTGCGTGCATGGAAGCTGGATGATGCGCAGGAATTTAAACGCGCCGCCGCTCATCAGCCCGTGCTGCCGGAGGGTATGAACTGGGTTTTTGTTTTCGCCGTGCCGGATGCGCCGCCATTGTTTCGTCTATGGATGGAAAATTTGCCCGATGCCGTGACGGCGCAAATTTTTGTGCAGGCTCCGGAAAGTGAGCGCAATAAATTTGATGCCCTGGGATCGCCGCTTGTTGCCGCATGGGGCGATGACTCCGGTCAGATCCTGCCGCTGCCAGAATCGCAGATGCACCGCGCCGCCGGGCCGGAGGACCAGGCGCGACGCGTGGCATCCCTGCTGGGGGAACTTGCCGGCCGCGGATGCAACGTGGCGGCCGGCACCTGCGACGCGGCGCTCAACAGTGCTCTGGAAGGCACGCTTGGCGCGGGTGATGTCCGTGTGTTCAATCCGGCGGGTCGCGCCGCGCGGCAGCATGTGCTTGTCCAAGTGCTGCGTGATGGCTGGCGGGCGAAACATCAGCCCGCGTGGCGCGCGTGGCTGCCGTTTCTGCGACATCACGACGTGCTTCGGGCGTTGGGCGCGGCCACGGATGTTTCGCCGGTTGTCATTCTCGAACAGCTTGATGATTTTCATGCCAAACATCTGCCTGCGACATTGGATGATGCGCTGAAATTGAGCGCGATCAGTAACAAATATTCCAAGCTGCATGAAGTTTTGCGGGAAGTGGTATCGCGATCCGAATTGTGGGCGCGACCCTCGTGCGCCGAAGCGGTGCGGGCATTTTTCGAGTGGATTTACGGTGACTGTATTTTCGACTCCACCAATAAAAGCGACCTTCATTTCGGTGATTTGTTCAGCAAGGCTATCAGTCTCGCCGCCGAGGTGGACGCATCCGGCGGTGGCCCGGAATGGTTCAGCGTCGCCCTGGATGCGCTGGAGGAGGTGCCGCTCGGGGACGTGCATGGCGAAGCAGACATCGTGCTCCACGGCTGGCTGGAACTGCTGTGGGAACCGGCGCGCGGCCTGGTCATCGCCGGTGCCAATGACGAGCATCTTCCCGGTGTCATCACCGTGGATGCATTTCTTCCCGATGCCTCGCGTGAGAAGCTGGGGCTGGCCAGTTTGTCCCGCAGACGGGCGCGCGATGCCTACCTGCTGCGGGCCATGTGGGAGCAGCGCCGTGCGGATGCCGGTCTGCATCTTATTTTCGGAAGCGTCAATGCCGACGGCGATGCGCTGCGGCCATCAAGGCTGCTGTTGGACTGCGAGGACAAGTCGCTGCCGTCGCGCGTGAGGCATCTGTTTCCCGGTGAGGAAGCCGCTGCGGCCAAGGAGGCGCGCCCTTCGCGATCCCTGGCATTTGCTCTCAGGCCTGAACTCAAGAAATGGAAGGGCCGTGAAGTTTCGCCATCCCAGATCAAAGAGTATCTCGCCTGTCCCTTCCGCTTTTATCTGAAAAAGGTTCTCGGTCTCAAGGCAGTGGACAGCGGTCAGCGCGAACTGTCGCCGCTTGATCTCGGCAACGTGATACATGCTGTGTTAAAGGCATTCGCCTACGGCGCCGCTGCACAATCGCATCACGCGGGCGACATCGCGGACTGGCTGGAAGCGGAGTTATTGAAACAGGCGGCAGCCATCTACGGCGTGCAGCCCTTGTTTTCCGTGGCGCTGCAAATCGAGTCCATGCGCCAGCGCCTGCGCAAGTTTGCCGAAGTGCAGTCGGAGATTCGCGCGGAAGGATGGCTCATCCTTGCGGCGGAAGAGTGCATCACTCCGGGCTGGGGTGTGAAGCTCGGCGAGGCGGCACTGACCGGAAAAATCGACCGTATCGACCGGCATGAAAAAACCGGGGCGCTGCGGGTGATCGACTACAAGACTTCGCAATCGGAGCGCGGCCCGGTCGGCGGGCACGTGAAAAAGGCAAACATCAGCGATCTCGAAGATGACACGGTCCAGTGGCAGTGTTTTGATGACGCGCATGAGAAGCCGCAGCGATGGGTGGATTTGCAGCTTCCGCTTTATGCACTGGCCGTGGCGGCGAAGCATCCGGAAGCACCGTCCGTGGATGCCGCCTACATCTGTCTGCCGGCCACGGTGGATGGCATTGAACTGAAGGAGTGGAAACGCGAGGCCAAATCCGGCGCGACATGGAATGCGGAACTGCTGGAGTCCGCGAAATGGTGCGCGGAGGAGGCGGTTCGAAGGATGATCGCGGGCATGTTCTGGCCGCCGGCGATCGACGTGGAGCATGACGACTTTGAAGGCTTATTGCTGGGTGATGCGCGGGCGGCGGTTTGTGAACCTGACAAATGGGAGGCCGCATCATGAGCGCGCTGCAGAATGAAATCATCCGGGCGTCCGCCGGCACCGGAAAGACTTATGCTCTGGTGCAGCGTTATCTCCGGCTCTTGGCCAACGGCGCGGAACCGGAACGCATCGCGGCCATGACCTTCACGCGCAAGGCGGCGGGTGAATTTTTCGAGCGCATCCTGCAACAACTGGCCGAGATCGCGGAGCACCCGGGGAAAGCGAAAGGCTATGTTGAAGAACTCACGGGTCCGGGCGCATTGGTGTTGCTGCGCAAGATGCTGCGCCGCATGGACCGGCTGCGGCTGGGAACGATCGACAGTTTTTTCGCCGCGATGGCGCAGAGTCTTCCCTTTGAACTGGGACTGACTGGCCAGGCATCGCTCATGGGTGAGGAGGAGGGGACACTGGCGCGCGAGGATGTGCTCGATGAACTGCTGCTCACGGTCGCGCGGATGAAGGAGAAGGACGCGCTGGATGAACTGCGCGAGTCATGGAAGGATGCCAGCCACGGCAGCGAGCAGAACAGGCCGGCGGAGACGCTGTTGAAGTGGATCGGGAAACTGCACGGGCTTTTCGTGGAGTGTTCCGAACGCGGACGCTGGGGCGGGGAAAATATCATCTGGCCGCAGGGCGATGCGAAGTTCGCGCTGGCGGACGGGGACATGGCGGCGGGCATCGCGAAGCTGAAAGCGGCGCTGGACATGGCGGCCTTCGACAAGCGCGCGCCGAAGAAATGGGAGGAGTTTTTTGAGCTCGCTGCTTCGCGGCGTGATGCGGACAAGATCGCAAAAACCGTGATCGAATACATGCTCAAGGACGAGCGCCTCGGACATGGGCAACTGCGCGCAGGCGGTGCGGAATGGATGATGTGGAGGAAAACGGTGCTGGATAAAAAGGCGGGCGCCGCGCTGGCCGACATACTGGACGGCATCGTCGGGCGCGCGCTGCGCGTTCACTGCCGTCGGAGCGGCGCGCAGTTCAATGTGCTCCGGCTGTATGAGGCGATCTATCATCGCCTGGTGCGCTCGCGCGGCCGACTGGTTTTTAGTGATTTGGGCTGGCTCTTGTCGGGGAGGCTCCGCGCCGCAGGCATGAGTGATGCAGCATGGCACGGGCGATGGAGCGAGCTGCGCACCGCGCTGGAGTTCCGCATGGACGCGCGCTACGATCACTGGCTGATCGATGAATTTCAGGACACGAGTGAGCGGCAGTGGGAGGTGCTGGAGCCGCTGCTGGAGGAAGCGCGGCAGGATGCGGAGGAACGGCGCAGCGTGTTCCTGGTGGGCGACTTGAAGCAGAGCATTTATCTGTGGCGTCAGGCGGAGCCGGAGTTGTTCAAGCATGTGGAGAGATCATGGGCCGGTGAGCGGCTGCAATTGCGGCCGCTCAATGAGTCATTCCGTTCGTGTCCGGAGGTCTTGCGGATGGTGAATGCGATTTATCTGGGTGCCAACGCAGAGCTGGAGACGCGCTTCCCGGGGGTTGGCGCGCTTTGGAATTATGAGGAGCATCACTGTTCCCGGCAGGTGGCGAATTTGCAGGGGCATGCGGCGTTTCTGTCGCTGCCTGCGGATGAAGATGCGGAGGAAGGCCCGGGTGCGCGCGCAGTGTCAGCCATGATCCGGAAGATCAATCCGCTTTCGCGCGGTTTGTCGTGCGCGGTGCTGGTGCGAAAAAATGATACGGCACGGGAGTTGAGCGAAGACCTGCGGCGCATGTTGGGCATGGAAGTGATCTGCGAGACACAGGAGGCTGTCACGGTGGATAATCCGGCCACGCTGGCGTTGTTGAGCTTGTTTCAGGTTGCCGCGCATCCGGGTGATTCGTTTGCATGGAAACATTTGTTGATGACGCCGCTGGGAGTGGAATTACGCGTGGATAAGATGTCGCCGTACATGTTATCCGCGCGGGTGCGTGGTGCTGCGGCTGCGAATGGATTTTTGTCCGTGGCGCGAGAGTGGGCGGGGCGGCTTATGCTCGCGCTTCAATGCAGGGATGGTTTCACGGAGCGGCGGCTGGGGCAGTTTTTTGAAGTGGCGGCGGATTTTGATGAAACGGGATCGCGCGACATCGATGCCTTCTTGCGTCTCGCCCGTGAGCACCGGGTGCGTGAGGACGCGGCCAGCGCGCGGGCCATCCAGGTGATGACGGTGCATCAGAGCAAGGGCTTGCAGTTTGACGTGGTCATCATGCCGGAGTTGCAGGGTGATGCTCTGGATCATGTGGCGCGCAACAGGCTGTTTGTTTCGCGAGGAACGCGCGGCGCGGTGGAATGGATTCTCGACAAGCCGGAACAGGTGGTGGTGCAGCGCGATGAAACGCTGCGCAAGGCGCAGGCGCAGGAGAAGGCCCGGCAGGCCTTCGAGGGTATGTGCCGGCTTTATGTCGGCGTGACGCGTGCGAAGCTGGGCTTGTATCTCGTGGTGGCCGAGGGGAAGAGGAATGTCGGCAACAACGAGGCTGATGTGCTGCGGGCGCGGCTCGGCACGGGACCGGTGGCCGAGTATGCGCTGGAAGACGAGGGTTGTAAGTGTCTATGGGAGACCGGCGATCGCCACTGGTTTGACATGCACAATTTGGTTCCGGGCAAACCGGAGGCGGCGTCGGTGGTGACACCGGGACTCGGAGCCTTGCTTCGTGGAGTCAACCGCATGATCACTCGGAGAACGCCTTCGGGCGAGGAGACGTTTCGCATTAAGGGCGCGGAACTGCTTTCGCCCAGGCGCGATCGTGGACGGCAACTCGGCACGCGGGTGCATGAACTTTTCGCCGCCGTGGAATGGTTCGATGGAAACGAGAAGGCGCTGGAGCAGCGCTGGCGTGCTGCGGGCCGGGATCGCTCTCCTGCGTATGATGAAGCCGCGCGCATGGTTTTGAACTCATTGAGGAAGCCCGCGATCCGCGGGTGGTTCGAATCGCAGGACAAGAAGCGCGAAGTCTGGATCGAGCGGCGCTTCGACATGCTCTTGAACGGCGAATGGGTCAGCGGCCAGTTCGACCGCGTGGTGCTGGAGCGTGATGAAAAATCGGGATGGAGCGGGGCCATGATCATGGACTTCAAGACAGATGATGTGGCTGACGCTGCGGCGATGAAGAATCGCGCGGAGGGATATGCGCCGCAGCTCGCATTGTACAAGGAAGCCGTGGCGCGGCTGACCGGACTCAAGATGGAGCAGATCCGCAGCGGACTAGTCTTCACTGCCAGGGCGGAGATCGATGGCAGCGACGGCAGGATGTAGTCACTACTTTTCGATGAAAAAAAACCAATATACGATCGTGAAAACACACCGGCAATTCCTGAAGATTCAAATCGTGGCGGCATCATTCTTTGCAGCAATGATCTTCATCATGCCTGCGGTGCAGGCTGCAAGCGGCACGATCACCGGCAGGGTGGTCGCCGTGCATGATGGAGACACGTTGACGCTGCTGACCGACCGGCAGAAACGGGTGAAAGTCCGTCTGGAAGGCATTGATGCGCCGGAGATGAGCCAGGCCTTTGGGAAAAATTCCAAGCAGTCGCTTTCGGAACTCGTTTTTGGAAAGACCGTGAAGGTTTTGGTCTCGACCACGGATGATTACGACCGCAAAGTTGGGCAAATCTATATCGAAAAGCTTTGGGTGAATCTGGAGCAGGTGGCGAAAGGAATGGCGTGGCAGTATGACCGCTACAGTCGCGACGCGAAGCTCAGGCTGGCGGAGTCTCATGCACGTGCCAAACGCATTGGCCTATGGCAGGACAAAAATCCCTCACCACCGTGGGATTATCGCCACGGGAAGGTGAAGAAGTAGGGTGTTGTCAACCATCATGCTGGTTGCTTCCCGTGTGCAGAACAAAATTAGAACGTTGGATCAGAGTCCAGGCTGGTCACCATTTTGGCGTGAGAATTGTAGCCGTATCCTTTGAATCGATAGAGAATTGAGTCTTTTTCCGTGAAGGTCGACACTTCTGGCGCAAGTTTCATTGCTGCGCTCAACTGTGAACCTGATTTCAAATTGTGCTTATTGCGATACAACAAACCCCAATGATTGAATTGATTATTGCTGATTTCCTTTGCGGTGATGACGTAGAGGTCGGCGTCAAATACCCCGCTGTGTGACGAAAACTTCAATGGAAACTCCAGCACTGGCGAACGCCAGGCTATATGAACCGGCGGCATCTCAAAACTACCGCCTTCCGGCATCTGTGTCAGTCGCACACAAAGAAACGCGCGTCCTTTCTTCAGGTAGTGACGCTGATTTTCGGCGGGCACCGGAGCAAACCCATGTTTCGTGAGCCATTTGTTCAGGGCATCAGCGGCATCATCTAATTTGATATCGATCACCTGGGTGACAAAATGTTTTGTTGTCTTGGGTTCATGGACTTCGATGGCATGGTGGTCCAGCTTCTCTTGCACGGAACAGGAAATCAGGCCAAGCATTCCGCTTCTGGAGCTTGTTCTGTCTGGAGCCAATGAATACAATGCCGGGAAGAGCGCCGCTGGTTCCTCCTTCACAAAAACAGGGGATTCACGCAAAGGAATGACCCATGCAAGCCCCTTTGCCGCAGCAGCCCCCGAGATGCGTGTGCGGATTATTAGATGAGACAATCCATCTTTCCGAAACATGAGCGCTTCTTTCTGATCTTCCTTCACCGGATACGGCGAATCTATCACATGAATGCACGAAATACTCAGGGGCAGAAAAATAAGAACTGCAATCACCGCGCGGTGAGCCAGCTTCGATCTCATCTGTGAATTAATTGATGATTGGTGCAGCATATGTGGATTCGCCGTTTTCTTCATCACTGACTACGGAGGCCACGTCCTGGATGATCTCGCCATCTTTGAGGTTCATCAGACGCACGCCCTGGGCGTTGCGACCGGTCTCGCGGATGCCTTTTTCGCCGCCGGCACGGATGCGGACGCTCTGGCCTTTGCTGGTCATGAGCATGAGTTCGTCGGCCTCATGCACGGCGAGCGCCGCAACTACTTTGCCGGTCTTTTCGGTGACGTTCATGGTCGTGACGCCCTTGCCGCCGCGATTGGTGAGGAGGCGATAGTCGGCGAAGGGTGTGCGTTTGCCGAGGCCGTTTTCGCTGACGACCAGGAGCATGGTGTCGGGTTCGTTGGTGAGGCAGCTGACGAGGAAGTCGCCATCTTCGAGCGTGATGCCGCGCACACCGGCGGTGTTGCGACCGATGGGACGGAGGTTGGGTGATTCGGGATTGTCGCCGGTCTCGTGGAAGCGGGCGCACATGCCTTCGTGTGTGACGAGGCAGATTTCCTTGTTGCCGTCGGTGAGAACGACATCAACGAGATCGTTGCCGGCGTCGATTTTGATGGCGACGATGCCTCCTTTGCGATAGTTTTTGAATTCCTCGAGCGCGGTCTTTTTCACGGTGCCGTCTTTGGTGGCGAAGAGGACATACTTGTCCGGCGCCCACATGGCTTCGTCCTCGGCGCCTTTGGCTTCAAGAATGAGCACGGCGGCGATTTTTTCGTCGGGCATCTCGATCTTGGTTTTCACGCCGTCCTTCTCTTTCTCGATGGTGTGTGCGGGGCGGAGGTCGAGGAGGTTCTTGATGCTGCGGCCTTTGCCGGTGCGCGGTGCTTCGGGGAAGGCGTGGACGCGCTCGACGAACATGCGGCCGGTGTTGGTGAAGAAGAGCAGGAAGTCGTGCAGATGCGCGCTGAAGAGGTGCTCGACGAAGTCGGTCTTCTCATCCTCGGTCATGGCCTCGCGCGTTTCCATGCCCTTGAGGCCCTTGCCGCCACGGCCCTGCACTTTGAATTCGGCGGTGGGCGTGCGCTTGATGCTGCCGAGGTGGGTCATGGTCACGATGGCGGGATCGTTCGGGATGAGGTCGATGTTTTCGATTTCGCCCTCGACGGTTTCGATGCGGGTGAGGCGCGGTGAAGCGTGTTTCGCCTTAATGACCTGCAGTTCGTCTTTGATGATGGTGAGCACGCGTTGCTCGTTGGCGAGGATGTCGAGCAAGTCTTTGATCGTGGCGAGCACGGCGTCGTATTCGGCTTTGACCTTGTCGCGCTCCAGGCCGGTGAGCTGGTAGAGGCGTAGTTCGAGAATGTCATCGACCTGCTTGTCGGTGAAGACATAGCGGTCGCCCTGGATGCCTGGCTGGCTGCGGATGAGGATGCCGAGCTGTGCGGCGGTGGCGAGCGGGAAGGTGTAGGCCTTCAAGCCGGCGCGCGCTTCATCACGGTTGCTGCTGTCGCGGATGATCTTTATGAAGTCGTCGAGATGAGCCAGCGCGAGAAGGAAGGCTTCAAGTTTCTCGGCCTGCACTTCGGCTTTGCCGAGGAGGAACTTGGTGCGGCGGATGATGACTTCGCGGCGGTGTTCGATGTAGCAGGCGATGGCGTCTTTCATCGCCAGCACGCGGGGACGCGCGCGGTCGATGGCGAGCATGTGGATGCTGAACGAGGCTTCGAGTTCGGTGTGCTTGTAGAGGTTGTTGAGCACCACCTGGGCGCGGGCGTCTTTTTTCAAATCGACGACGAGCCTGGTCTTGTCATCGGATTCGTTACGGACGCCGCTGATTTCCGGAATGACTTTTTCATTGGCCAGGAAGGCGATTTTCTTTTCCAGCTCCGCGCGGTTAACGTTGTAGGGGATTTCGGTGATGATGATCTGCTCGCGGTTGCCGTTTTCGACGATCTCCGCGACGCCCCGGATGCGGACGGATCCGTGGCCGGTTTCCATGTATTCACGGATGCCGGCGGTGCCATGGATGACGCAGCCGGTGGGGAAGTCCGGCCCTTTGATGTGGGTGATGAGTTCCGTGGTAGTGATTTCCGGATTGTCGATCTGCGCGCAGACGGCATCGACGACTTCGCCGAGGTTGTGCGGCGGCATGTTGGTGGCCATGCCGACGGCGATGCCGGTGCCGCCATTGACGATGAGATTGGGGAACGCCGCCGGAAACACGGAGGGTTCGGTGAGACGTTCGTCGTAGTTGGGCACGAAATTGACCGTGTCCTTTTCCATGTCCTGCATCAGCGTGCCGCCGAGGTGGGTCATGCGCGCCTCGGTGTAACGCATGGCCGCCGGAGGATCGCCTTCGACGGAACCGAAGTTTCCCTGGGGATCGATCAGTGTTTCGCGCATGGCCCACTCCTGGCCCATGTGAACGAGCGTCGGGTAAATGACGGCTTCACCGTGCGGGTGGTAGTTGCCCGAGGTGTCGCCAGCGATCTTGGCGCATTTGACGTGCTTCTTCGGCGGATAAAGCGAGAGCTCGTGCATCGCGTAAAGGATGCGGCGCTGGGAGGGTTTGAGTCCATCGCGCACGTCCGGCAATGCGCGGGAGATGATGACCGACATCGAGTAGTCGAGGAACGAGTTTTTGACCTCGTCGGCGACGGAGATGGGGCGGGTGTTAGATTCTTGCATGAAGAGACAGGTGGTGATTCGTGGAAACAGGTATCAGGCGCGCGCAAGGGCGTTCGCAGAAACGAAAATATTGCGGGATCGGAATTCAGCAGGGCTTTCCTCAAGCAACAAACTTCGAAGGTTCGGCGTTTTGGCGGCATACCACGGGGTTCTCAGTGCCCGTGAGGTTCCCTGAGCCCATTTGGGGACTGGCAACTGGTGCTGCCGGCAAAGCCATGCTGCGCTGGCGGCGAGGTAGGCATCTGCGAGGCCATCATCATTCAAGTTCGTCGCGAGCAACGAAGGCTCTTGTTCCAGCATGGCTGTATCTGGCTCACGATTGAAACGATCCACGAAGTCTGCGAGCGCATAGCCCAGGTCTCTCGCGCTCGAGACCGCTGCAACAGTGTCTGCCAAGCTGATGTCGGTCAGTGTATTCATGCCGGGTCGGTGGTGTGCTCTGCGATTATTTCTTCAACGAAGAAAACCGACCTCGGCTGAATCATGGATGACGGGAAAAATTTCTCAATGATGGCAAATGCCTCTTGAGTGGTGCGGAGCCCGAGCCGCCGACAAAGCACCAGTGCATCCTCGCGATCTTTGGCCATGTCAAAGGCTGCAGAGCGTGCCGACATGAGCTTGAGAGCCAGCAGATATTCCGCAGTTGGGCGCATAACACGAAGATGACTGAACTGGGGCATCTGATCGGGCGTGTGATCGCCATTGGCGGACAAAAATCCCTTTACACCGTCATTGAGCCAATCTTCCGGCAAGTTCAGATCTGCCGAAATTTCCCCGGCAAATTGCGTAACTTCGGTCTTGGGAACAAACACCGCATCCACGTCGCGTGTGCTCTGACGCGCATTGAATGCCAGCACCATCGCGGCTCCGCCAAAAATGCACAGCTCGCCAGTGAGCCCGCATTGTGCGAGTCTGGCATTTAAGGCGGCTAGCGCAGCATTGATCTGCTCTTTAGTAAGTTGTGAGTTAACCGGCATGAATAATTTCGTTACACGTCCAGATTCCGCACATTCAGCGCGTTCTCCTCGATGAAGTGCTTTCTTGGTTCGACGACATCTCCCATCAGGATGGTGAAGATGCGCTCGGCCTCCTGGGCGTTGGAATCGTCGAGCTGAATCTGAAGCAGGGTGCGTTTGTTGGGGTCCATGGTGGTTTCGAACAACTGCTTGGCGTTCATTTCGCCGAGACCTTTGAAGCGCTTGATCTCCATGCCGCGTTTGCCGATTTCCATGACCTTGTCGAGGATGCCGGGGATGCTGAAGACGGGGTGGACCTTGGCGTTGTCGCCTTCGCCTTCGATGACTTCGAACAGAGGTTTGTCCTGGCTGCTGAAGTGATCGACGTGGAGTCCGAGTTCGTCGAGCTGCTGGAAGCGGCGCTTCATGCCGTGGGCTTCGTGGATTTCGATGAGGCGCGCGCGGCGGTGAGGCTTCGGGGCGTTGCCGTTGGTTTCCGTGGAAGCATCCTTGGCGAAGAGATGCAGGTCGTGATTGTCCTTGGCAAAGGCGGCGAGCTGCTCGTTGCCGAGGAAGTAGTGGACGTGCTCTTCATTGCCTTCGCGGACCATCACGAGGTAATGCGGCAGGCCGCCGGTGGCTTCGTCGCGAGCCTGGAGATAGGCTTCGAAATCGCCTCCGTGACGCCGAATGATGTCGGAGAATTTGGCGACGGGGACGAGTTGTTCGAGGATCGCCTTCAAACGATCCGCTTCGACTTTGCTGCCGTCGGCCATGTTGCGCAGGCTGATTTCGCCGGAGCCGAGTTCGAGCAGGATGGCGTCCATCTCGGCGTCGCTCTGGACATACTCCTCGCGTTTTTTGCGTGTGACCTGGTAGAGCGGGGGTTGCGCGACATAGATGTGGCCGCGTTTCACCAGCTCGGGCATCTGGCGGAAGAAGAAGGTGAGCAACAGGGTCCGGATGTGGCTGCCATCCACGTCGGCATCGGTCATGATGACGATCTTGTGGTAGCGGAGCTTGTCCAGATTGAAGGAACCTTCGACATTGCTGTCGCCGCCGATCCCGGTGCCGATGGCGGTGATCATGGTCTGGATTTCCTTGTTCTGCAGGACCTTTTCCCAGACGCGCCTTCTCGGTGTTGATGAGCTTGCCGCGCAACGGCAGGATGGCCTGGTTGTGGCGGTTGCGTCCCATCTTCGCGGAACCGCCCGCGGAGTCGCCCTCGACGATGAACAGTT
>JANNQW010000037.1:0-6680 GCA_031400955.1 Verrucomicrobiota bacterium | reverse complement strand
TGATTATTCAACACCTCAACACAACAAACATGAAATCCACCATCGTTACTTCACTCCTGGCCGTGGCGTTCACCGCCAGCCTCAGCGCGCAAAGCACACTGCGCATCCGCGGATCCGACACGCTCGGAGCCAAACTCGTCCCCCAGTGGGCGGAAGGCTTCAAGAAGCAGGGCGGCGGCGTCAGCTTCGACATCGCTGCTGAAGGCTCCTCAACCGCTTTCACCAATCTTGCCGCCGGCACCGCCGAAATCGGCATGTCCTCCCGCAAGGTCAAGGACGACGAGCGCACCTTCTGCAAGACCAAGGGCGTCTTCCTCAAGGAGTACAACGTGTGCTGGGACATGATGGCTGTCATTGTGAACAAGAGCAATCCCGTCCAGAACCTGACCAAGAAGCAGGTCTCCGGCATCTTCACCGGCGCCATCAAGGATTGGAGCGAGGTCGGCGGCACTCCCGGCCCGATCTCCGTTTACACCCGCAACACCTCCTCCGGCACCTACAAAGACTGGCAGACGCTGGCCATGGGCGGCAAAGATTACGGCAGCAACAGCCAGAAGATGGCGGGCAATGAGCAGATCGCCCAGGAAACCGGAAGCAACAAGAACGGCATCGGTTATGTGGGCCTCGCCTACATCAACGCCAAGGGCATCAAAGTCGTCACCGCTGACGGCAAGGAGCCCATTTATGCCAACGTGAAGTCCTACCCCTATTCCCGCCCCTGCTACCTTTACACAAACGGCGAGCCCAAGGACAAGGTGAAGGAGTTCCTTGATTTCTGCCTCAGCCCCGCCGGTGACAAGGTCGTGGAAGTGGTTCACTTCGTGCCAATGTCCAAGGTCAAGTAACCTCTCGTTACTCTCTGGAGAATTTGATTTGCAAACCGGCGGGGACGATGGACAACACGTCACCGCCGGTTTTTTTTACCGACCTTGAATGAGGCCGCGCCGAAGCATGTCCCACGAGCCCAAAGCCAGCAGCGACCCAGGCGCGAGCGATCTCATCAAGCCGCCGCGGTTTATGGGGCTGCGCATTGATCGCCAGCAGGTCATCCGGGCGTTCTTTAGCTTGAGCGCTGCGGCGACGATCGTCACCTTGTTCCTGATCATGTGGTCTTTGGTGACCGAGGGGCCGTTCCGCTTGAAGAAGCAATTTGGCTTCCTGCCCGTGCCAACGCTCAAGGGCGGGTTCCTCGATACTTACCGCTGGGAGCTCGGTGTCTATCGCAAGGCAGGTCTTGAATACTGCGACCATGTCAAGAAACCCCTCACTGAGCATGAGACCATATTCAGCAGGCTGAAGCGCGCCGTGGGCGCCGAGCTCAACACCGTCTCCAAGATTTCTCGCGACCGCAGGGATGCCGCCATTCTGGCTAAAACACACGTCGAGGAACGCGCCGCCCTCCAGCGTGAAGCATTGGTGGAGGCATTGGGCAAAGCCGAGCCAGCCACGCCACCGGAGAAAATAGTTGAACTGCGCAAGGCCGTCCACGAAGCCACGACAAGAGCGGTGGCGGCAGAGGCAACGGCAGCGGCAGAGGTGCTGCCTAAACTTTTCACGGAAGCTGAGAAACAGAAGCTCCTGGAAGACTTGCGCGGCCTGCAGCCGGATCGGGAGGACTTTCCTCCTTTCATCCAGGAACTGATCACCGAGTCAGCCAAACAGGACGGTCTCGCACGCGAGAAGTTTGCGGGACTCGTCACCGCCGTGGATGAGTTTGAAGTCGCGCCGGATCCCATCATCGAGGTCCACGATGCCATGAAAGAACTCGCGCTGGCCACCAAGGAACTGGCCGTCCAGCAGCACATGTCGGAAGATGCCGTGTCCCAACTCCTTGCCGCTGCTGTGATCGCCAAGACACCGGAGGAGAGGGCTGCCTTTAAGAAGGATGCCGCCCAGACCGACACAACTGCCATCGACTTCAAGGGACGGATTGAGCCCCTCCTTGCGAAGCTTGCAGACTACGAAAAGCTCATCCCGTCCTACCTGGCCACAGTGAAGAAAGTGATGGCGAGCATGCCGTCGAAGCCGCAGACAGCCGAGGCCCGCGCACTGCTGGCGAAAGCCCGGAAGGATCTGCCCGAACACATCAAGACCGTGGAGGACTCTCTGCCCAACATGAAGGACTGGAAATGGGACAAGCCCATTCCCCTGATGCAGTCGCTCACGGCTTTCCTCTTCGGCGGTGACTGGATCACGAACAGCTCCTGGCAGGATTTCTACGGCATGGTGCCGCTGCTCACCGGTTCCCTCTTAATTTCCCTCACCGCGCTGGTCATCGCCCTGCCCTTCAGCATCGCGGCCGCCATTTACGTCAACCAGTTCGCGACGCTGCGGGAACAGGAGGTCATCAAGCCGCTCATCGAGTTCATCCAGGCCATCCCCTCGGTCGTCCTCGGCTTCATCGGCATCTCGGTGGTGGGGGATCTCATCAAGTCCTCCAGTGAGGTGGCGTGGCTTCAGTGGATTCCCGGCTTCCCGGTGTCAGAGCGCTTGAACATGTTCAACGCCGGCTGCCTGCTCGCTCTGATGGCTATTCCGACCATGTTTTCTCTCGCCGAGGATGCTATCAACAACGTTCCGCGTGCCTTCAGCGAGGCCAGTGAGGCGCTGGGTGCCACCAAGATTCAGACCGTGTTCAGAGTCATCGTGCCCGCCGCGACCTCCGGTATTCTGGCGGCCACGTTGCTCGGTCTCGGACGCATCATCGGCGAAACCATGGTGGTCCTTCTCGTCGCCGGCAATCGCATTGCCATCCCTGATTTTTCGGATGGCATTGGAACCGTCTTCCAACCCGCCCACACCCTCACCGGCATCATCGCACAGGAACTCGGTGAAGTCTCCCGCGGCAGTCCGCACTGGCAGGCCCTGTTCATGGTCGGCATTGTCTTGTTCGCCATCTCCCTGTTCATCAACTGGGCGTCGCGCTTGGTGGTGAGAAAATTCCAGCTTCCGAAGATTTAAACCATGCACGCGCCTGTTGATCCCTCCCCTGGCGGCGTCAGCCCGCACCCGTTCGCGAAACCGAGGACGAACCGCCAGACCTATGAGTTCCTGATCCGTCAGATGCTCCGCGTCGGCACTTACTCCGTCCTGCTCGCCGTGGGGTTGATCTTCGCCCACATCATCTGGAAGGGGCTGCCCGTTGTGGCACCAGCCATTCAGCCAAAGGTGACCTGGGTCTTGGCCAAGATTCCAATTCCATATGTTGTGATTGATTCCAACAAACCGTTCATCAACACGAACTTCCTGACGAAACTTCCGGAAACCCTCCATGTCATCGAGGACAAGCAGGGCAACATCCAAGAGACAAGCCCTCAAGGCTCGGATGTCATCAAGAAGGAGCTCGGCGATAACATGCGCTCGGAGAAGACCATCTCCTACTCCGGCGGCGGCATCCTCGGTCCCATCGTGGGCACGGCGCTGCTTGTGATTGTCTGCATGGTGGTGGCCTTGTTCCTCGGCATCGCCTCCGCGATCTACCTCAGCGAGTATGCCAGTCATGGGAAATTCATCGAAGGCGTGCGGCTGGCGATCCTGAATCTGGCGGGTGTGCCTTCGGTAGTGTTCGGCCTCTTCGGTCTGGGCATCTTCGTGCTCAGCGCGCCGGTGCTCACGGACACTCCGCATGACCGGGCGCTTTTCTCATTGCCGTTCCTAGGCCGACTGGTTTCCGATGGCACCGAGCTTGCCTGGCTGAGTGCGTGTCCTGACTGGCTGGACTGGCTGCCGAAATTGTTTCTTTTTGAATCCATCAGTTTTCAGGGTTGGGACACCTGTGTGCTCAGCGGCGCGTTCACGCTGGCCTTCGTCATTCTCCCCGTGATCATCACGGCGAGTGAAGAATGCCTGCGGGCAGTGCCCCAGGGCTTCCGTGAAACCTCCCTCGCCCTCGGCGCCACGCGCTGGCAGACGATCTGGCGCACCGTGCTGCCCTTCGCCATGCCGGGCATCCTGACATCGAGTATCCTCGGCATCGCCCGGGCTGCAGGCGAGACGGCGCCGATCATGTTCACAGCGGCACTCGCCTTCAAGGACAAGCTTCCGTGGGAAGGGGATTCCGGTTTCTTCGGTGTCTTCACCCAGTCCGTCCAGGCGCTGCCCTATCACATCTACACCATTGCGGCACGCATCCCGCAGAGCGAATACTCTGAGCGCGCCCAGTATGGTTCCGTGTTCGTCTTCCTAGTGCTGGTGCTGATGTTTGCCATCACCAGCGTCTTGCTCCGCCGCAAACTCCGCGCCAAATACAAATGGTAGCCGCACCTCCAGCCCCCAAGAAACCTGTGAGCAAGCCTGACCGACACGACGCGCCTGTCACGACTCCCGCCACGCCTGCGGCGGAGGGCGTTATCTCCGTGCGCGGCATGGATTTCCACTACGGGGCAAAACAGGCGCTCTTCGATGTAACCCTGGAGATCCCGGCGCGCAAGGTCACGGCCCTCATCGGTCCCAGCGGCTGCGGCAAGTCCACCCTGCTGCGCTGCTTCAACCGCATCAATGACCGCATCGTCGGCGCCCACATCAGCAAGGGCCAGGTGGTCATCAAGGGGAAGAACATCTACGATGACGACGTGGACACCACGCAGTTGCGTCGTCAGGTCGGCATGGTCTTCCAGAAATACAACCCCTTCCCCAAAAGCATCTACGAGAACGTCGTCTATGCGCTGCGCATCGCCGGCGTGAAGAAAAAGTCCGAGCTGGATGATGCCTGCGAGCACGCCCTCAAGGTGGCGGCACTGTGGGATGAGACCAAGGATCGCCTCAAGGCAAATGCCTTCGGCCTTTCAGGCGGGCAGATGCAGCGTCTCTGTATCGCCCGCGCCGTTGCCGTGAAGCCGGACGTTCTGCTCATGGATGAGCCCTGCAGTGCGCTCGATCCCATCGCCACGCTCAAAGTTGAAGAACTCATCACGCAGCTCACCCAGGAGTTCACCGTGGTGATCGTGACCCACAACATGCAGCAGGCCCGGCGCGTGGCCGAACTCACCGCCTTCATGTTCATGGGCCAGCTCATCGAGTTTGCCGAAACCTCAACCATCTTCGGTGCGCCCCAGCAGAAGAAAACCGAGGAATACATCCGCGGCATTTTCAGCTGATGTCGCGCATCTGAACCCCTTCCCCGCCCCATGCCTGCCACACTGGAAAAACCCGCCGCCGCCGTCAATGGCGCCAGGACTTCCGCCCCCCTGACGGTGAAGATCGATGGCGTGGACTTTGCCTACGGCACCCGCCAAGTCCTGTTCGACATCACCATGGACATCGCGGCACGCGAGATCACGGCGTTCATCGGTCCCAGCGGCTGCGGCAAGTCCACGCTCCTGCGCTGCATCAACCGGATCAACGACCTGATCGAAAATGCGGCCATCACCAAGGGGGGAATCACCCTCGGAGGTGTGGACATCCACCACCGGGACATCGATGTCATCGCGCTGCGCCGGAAGGTCGGGATGGTTTTCCAGAAATACAACCCCTTCCCGCGCAGTGTCTTTGAGAACGTGGCTTATGGTCTCGAAGTTGCAGGCGAGAAGGACAAGAAGCGGATTGCGCAAGTGGTCGAGGAGAGCCTCCGGGCGGCCACGCTTTGGGATGAAGTGAAGGATCGGCTCCATGAGAGTGCCCTCGGGCTGTCCGGTGGCCAGCAACAGCGCCTCTGCATCGCCCGGACGCTCTCAGTGAAGCCTGAAGTGGTGCTGATGGACGAACCGTGCGCAGCGCTGGATCCCATAGCCACAGCGAAAATCGAGGAACTTATTGTGCAGCTCAAAAGCCAGTACACGATCGTGATCGTGACCCATAACATGGAGCAAGCCGTCCGTGTCAGTGACCGGACAGCCTTTTTCTATCTCGGCAAGCTCATGGAGTTCAATGACACCATGAAGCTCTTCACCGCGCCCGAGAAACCTGAGACGGAGCGCTATCTGAGCGGGCGCATGGGGTGACGCAGACCAGCCTGTGAGCGATTGCTCTGGGCCGAGACGATTCCGTCACTTATCGGCTCAGGTCGCCCTGGGACAAGACCCTGAAGCCAATCTTCCCCAAGGCTTCCGCGCCGACCTCTGCGTCATCGACGTAAAGCGCCAGCAACGGTTTGCCGCTTGGCCTGGTGAGCAACGGATAGCTGTGATGGATGTTGATTTCCGCGGCGAGCAATCCACTGAGCGCGTGACCAAGATCATGCACGCCCTCGCGCAATTCGACCACGACAATGACCCGGGCGGCGCACGAAAGCCCCTGCTCCGCGAAGACGCATTCCGCAGTTTCCGGATCAGACACGACGAGCCGCACCAGAGTAAGTTCCACCGAATCCTGCACACTGAGTCCCAGCACTTCGATTTGATGGTCATTGAGCAGCTTCACCAAGCCGAGCAGCGCACCGACGCGGTTATGCAGGAACACGGAGAGCTGCCGCACTGGCGTTTTCGCACGGGTAGTGCCGGGCGCTTCCGGTGGTTTTTTAGTTCCTGCAGGCATAGGGTAAATCAGTAGGTCAGTGAATTAATGGAAAGAAAATACTCGATATCTGCAAAAACATAAAGATGTGAAACTGAAATACAGACTTCCGACTTCCGACTTCCGACTTCCGACTTCCGACTTCCGACTTCCGACTTCCGACTTCCGACTTCCGACTTCCGACTTCCGACTTCCGACTTCCGACTTCCGACTTCCGACTTCCGACTTCC
>JANNQW010000036.1:0-10646 GCA_031400955.1 Verrucomicrobiota bacterium | reverse complement strand
CAGCCTGGATCGCCGGCATCTGCGACTGGCCGCGCTCGGTGAACTTCATCCGCCGCATGGCGCAGACTCACGGGGATCCTCCACATGTGTTCTGGCCTGCCGCCCTGTTGCGAAACCTGTTCTTTCTCGTCATTGTGCTCCTGCATGGTTTTCGGCGCTTGCTTCCGCCGTATTGACCTCAAATATTCCCAACAACCTCTAACCCACCCACAACCATGTTCGGATTTCGATTCATCAAGATTGCTCCCACGACTCATGTCATTCAATACAGCGGCGGGAAGGTCGTGCGGGATGGGACGGGGATTTCGTTCTTTTACTATTCGCCGACTACTTCGCTCGTCGCCGTGCCGGTGGGGAGCACGGATGTGCCGTTCATCTTTGAGGAGCAGACGGGGGATTATCAGTCGGTGAGTTTGCAGGGGCAGATCACGTATCGCATCGCGGAGCCGAAGAAGGTGGCGGGGCTGATGGACTTTACGCTGGCGCCGAGCGGACGTGGTTATGCCTCGGAAGACCCGGAGAAGCTGCCGCAGCGCGTCATTAACCTGGTGCATGTGCTGGCGCGGGCGGAGATCGAGAAGCTGTCGTTAAAGCAGGCGTTGCGTGCCTCGGAGGCGCTGGTGAAGGCGATTCGCGGTCAGCTTGGCACATCGGTGGAGTTGGCAGCGCTGGGTTTGGAAGTGCTGGGTTTATCATTGCTGGCGATCAAGCCAACGCCAGAAACAGCACGGGCGCTGGAGGCGGAAACACGCGAGCAACTTCTGCGTGGTGCGGATGAGGCCATCTATGCGCGACGCAACGCGGCGGTGGAGCAGGAGCGTGGCATCAAGGAGAATGAGCTGAATACGGAGATTGCGGTGGAAAACAAGAAGCGGCAAATCCGCGAGACACAGATGGATGCGGAAAAGGCCGTGCAGGAAAAGCAGGCGCAACTGGAGCGCGCGCAGCTCGAGACGAACATCGGTCTCGAAGACGAGCGCAAAAAGCTGGTGGCACTGGCGGCGGTGAATGCGAAGGCGGAGGCCGATGCGCGTGGTTATGGCATCGCCACGACGATGAAGGCGCTGGCGAGCGCGGATGCGAGCGTGCTGCAAGCGCTGGCGACCTCGGGCATGAAGCCGGAGCAGCTCATTGCCTTTGCATTTCAGGAGCTGGCGAGCAAGGCGGACAAGATCGGCCAGCTCAACATCTCGCCCGATCTGCTGCGTGAGCTTCTGGACAAGCCTGCGCCGAGAAAATGAACCGGCTCACGGAAACGAAGATCATCCTCGTTGTGCGTGCGACGCGGCTGGCGGACTTGAAGGCGAAGTTTGCGACGAAATCGCAGGCGCGGTTTTATGTAAGCAATCTCGGTGGTGATTTCAGCGACTATGAACGCGAGGACGCAGCCTACCAGCAAGCGATCGCACAGGCGCAGCACACGATGAGCGAGCTGGGCCGTGTGCAGGTGGTGCAGCGGGCCTTTTTGCCGAACTTCGTGTTTGGTGCGGAGGACATCGTGGTGGCACTGGGTCAGGACGGGCTGGTGGCGAACACGTTGAAGTATTTGTCCGGCCAGCCGCTGGTGGGTGTGAATCCAGACCCGAAACGCTGGGACGGGCAGCTCCTGCCGTTTCATGTGGAGCATCTGGAGAAGGTGATGCGTGAGGTGTTGCGTGGTGGCCGACCGAAGCGCGAGGTGACGATGGCGGAGGCAAAGTTGAACACGGGCCTGAGCTTGTGCGCGGTGAACGATTTGTTCATCGGCATGAAATCACACGGCTCGGCGCGCTATCGAATCGCCAGCGGCAAGGCGGTGGAGAATCATTCGTCGAGCGGCGTAATCGTTTCGACCGGCCTTGGCTCCACCGGCTGGTTCAAGAGCCTCATGGCCGGTGCAGCTGGTGTGGCGGTGGCCTCTGGTCGCGCGGCGGCAGCACAACCTCAGGACACAAAATTTCCGTGGGAGTCGAACTACCTCTACTTCACAGTGCGCGAGCCATTCCCGAGCAACACGACGGGCACGTCGCTCATCTTTGGCAGAGTCACGTCGCAACAGCCGCTGGTGCTCGAATCGTTGATGGGCGAGAACGGCGTGATTTTCAGCGACGGCATCGAGCACGACTTCTTGGAGTTCAATTCGGGCACCAAGGCCACGATTTCGCTTTCCAAGCGGAAGGGGCGGCTGGTGGTGTGAGTTGAGATGACTACATTCGTGCTATGAAACTCATCTCCCCACGCCTTGGAGTCAGCATAAGCACGCAGAGGATCATCGACTTTCCACTTTGATGGCCATACTCCCTCCCACCCCGTCTCCGATGCACGCCCTGGGAAGCTCTGGCCCGGCATCCACGAAAGTAAAATCCCTGGCAGTCAGCAGTAAAAAGCATTGACGCGTCGCAAGGAATTCCGGTAGCCTTGGCGCACTATGTTACAATCATTACTCATCTGGACGGTCCTTGGTTTGGTGGCGGGCATCATCGCTAAAATCATCATGCCTGGCAATCAGAGCAACAGTCCCATCACCACCATTCTTCTTGGCATTGCCGGGAGTTACATTGGTGGCTGGGTTGGCAGTCTCCTTGGCATCGGGCAGATCGGTGTCTTCAGCTTCGTTGGCATCGCTACTGCGGTCGGCGGCGCGATTCTGCTCATGTTTGTCTGGGGGCTGATTTCCGGCAAGAAGTAGGGCGCTGCCAGAAAAATCCTGGCATCGAGGACGGGAATGGCATGCTTGGTCCTTTGAAACTGGGCCATGAAACACGGTGCCACCTGCTGTCAACGCCACAAATCAGCCGCGAAAAGTCCAGCTGGCATTCTCCTTCACCCTTTGACCACTCCTCTCACCCCATCTCCGATGCACGCCATGGGCCACACCGGCCCGGCGCCCACGAAAGCAATTTTCTGGCAGCAACTCGTTTGATCTTGACGCTGGAGTCTCCAAGCCTGACGCTGCCCTGAATGAGTTTCCATGACGGTCTTAAGTAGAGACGGCGCGCGGGAGCGGAAGCAATTTTTTAGCAGTCACCCCCACAACATTTTTATGTATAACAAAATTGATTACTACTTCCTGTTTGCGGCATTTTTGAGCTTTTTGGCCAGCATTGCCCTATGGTTTTTGTATGACCACGATCACGGGCTCTTCGTGGGCATCTGGGTCCCCTCCATCCTGGCCCTCTGGACAGGGACTCGCCAAGCCCTATCGAGTTTGTCAACCAAATCCAAGTCTCCAAGGAAATGATCTCCTCAGACATCATCCTCAGCATCCCGCTGATGCTCTTTATCTTCGGGATTTTCGTGTCGTTCATAGTCTCCATGGGACTTTTCCAGGCTGATGAATACGCAGAACGCGAACTCAAGGTGCAGCAGCTCCGTGAGAAGGAAGAGAATGAAGTCACCGCAACGAATACCGGAACCGACCGATCAGAAGAAGCCAGGTGATAGTCCCCAGAGGACGGCCAGCACGTCATGAGTATATCTGGGTCATATAACCCCCTCATGCCTCGTCTTCTCTCCACGCCTAGGGCCAAATCGAGTCGGCAGTCTCAAAAGCAATTTCCTGGCAGTCCTGGCAGTAAAAGAGCAATCCCACCCGCCATGAAGAGAAGTCTCCTCTCAGCGCCCCTGCTTGCCCTTTGCCTGGCTCAGGCCCAAGCCGCCCACGATGTCGTCATTTACGGCGGCACCAGTGCGGCGGTCACTGCGGCAGTGCAGGTCAAAAAGATGGGCAAGTCCGTCATCATCGTCAGCCCTGATAAACATCTCGGCGGCCTGAGCAGCGGCGGGCTCGGCTTCACCGACACGGGCAACAAGGCAGTCATCGGCGGTCTGGCGCGTGATTTTTATCATCGCATCTACCAGCACTACCAGAAGCCGGAGTCGTGGAAGCAGCAGAAGCAATCTGAATACGGCAACCAGGGCCAGGGCACGCCCGCCATGGACGGCGAGAACCGCACGATGTGGATCTTTGAGCCCAGCGCGGCGGAAAAGATATTCGAGGACTACACCAAGGAATTCGGCATCGAAGTCGTGCGTGATGAATGGCTGGACCGTGCGAAGGGCGTCAAAAAAGACGGCTACCGCATCGTGAGCATCACCACGCTCAGCGGCAAGATCTACGAGGGCGCGATGTTCCTCGACACCACCTACGAAGGCGATCTGATGGCCGCGGCGGGCTGCGATTATCATGTCGGTCGCGAGGCGAACAGCGTCTATGGCGAGGAACACAACGGCGTGCAGGTCGGCGTGCTGCATCATCGCCATCACTTCGGCACGGTGAAGGAGAAAATCAGCCCCTACAAGGTGCCGGGCGATCCTAAGAGCGGCCTGCTGCCCCGTGTGAGCTCGGAAGACGTTGGCAAATTCGGCGAAGGAGACAAGCGGCTGCAGGCCTACTGCTTCCGCTCCTGCTACACGAACGTGCCGGAGAACCGCATTCCATTCCCGAAGCCGGACGGCTACGACGCCGCGCAGTACGAAATCCTCCTCCGCGTTCTCAACGCCGGTTGGGGCGAGTTCTTTGGGAAATTTGACCCGATTCCGAACTTCAAAACGGACACGAACAACCACGGCCCGTTCAGCTTCGACAACATCGGCATGAATTATGACTACCCGGAGGCGAGCTACGAGAAGCGCCGCGAGATCATCGCCGAGCATCGCCGCTACCAGCAGGGCTTGCTGTGGTTTGTCGCCAATGACCCGCGCGTGCCCGCCAAGGTGCAGAACAAACTTCGCGAGTGGGGCCTGCCCAAGGATGAGTTCATCGACAACGGCAACTGGAGCCATCAGCTCTACATCCGCGAAGCTCGCCGCCTGATCGGCGACTATGTCATGACGGAAAATGAGCTGCGTAAAAAGAAGCCCACGCCGTCCTCCATCGGCATGGGCAGCTACACCATCGACAGCCACAACGTGCAGCGCTACATCACGCCCGAGGGCCATGTGCAAAACGAGGGCGACATCGGCGTGAGTACAAACGGCCCGTATGAGATCGCCTACGGCTCGCTGGTGCCGAAGAAAGGCCAGGGGAGCAATCTACTCGTCACGGTGGCCGTCTCCGCCAGCCACATCGCCTACGGCAGCATCCGCATGGAGCCTGTTTTCATGATCCTCGGCCAGACGGCGGCCACCGCAGCCGTATTCGCCATCGAGGACAAACTGCCTGTGCAGCAGGTGGCCTATCCGAAGCTTCGCGACCGCTTGCTCCAAGACGGCCAGATTTTGCATTACGACGAACCCAAGACCTCCAGCGGTCTCGAACCGGAGAAAAAATGAAGGGCGTGGTCTTCAATAGCGTCCAGGTCGCAATACCGACAAAGGCCAACCCCCTCCCATCCCGTCTCCGATGCGCGCCCTGGGCCACTCTGGCCCGGTGCTTGTGAAATCAAATTCCCGGCAGAAGAACAATGACACGAGCCTTTTTCATTCTTGCCGCCGTTTTTTCTGTGCTTTGCGGCCCTGCCTCCGCTGCGGATGGCCGGAATGCATTCTTCGCGATGAACACGATTGCAATCGGAGGCGCGCCGGTGGTCGTTCCAATGCTGAAAGAACTTGGTTACGACGGACTCGGCGGCAACGCCGGCGACGGCGCGATGGCAACTGCCCTGGAGGCGGAAGGCCTCCAGTTCTTCAACGGCTATCTTACGCTTGATTTCCACGCGGAGCAGACCGCGCTCAATGAGAACCTGCGAAGGAAGCTTGATGCGATGCAGGGCCATCACACGACACTCTGGATCGCGCTGGCCAGGGTTTCCAAAGACGGCACGGCCTTCAAAAAATCTTCGCCCGATGCCGACGGGATCGCGCTGGGCAGGCTGCGCGAGATCGCCGGCTATGCCGAACCGCGCGGGGTGAAAATTGCGCTATACCCGCACACCGGTCACTGGATCGAACGCGTGGAGGACGCCATCCGCGTGGCGGAAAAATTGAACCGCGCGAGTGTCGGTGTGACGTTCAACCTTTGTCACTGGCTGAAAGTCGAAGGCGCTGAGCGCGATCCCGATCCGGTTCTGAAAGCGGCGCTGCCGCGGCTCATGTTTGTCACGATCAACGGCGCCGATACCGGTGACACGAAGCAACTGGGATGGGACCGGCTCATTCAGCCGCTGGATCGCGGCAGCTATGACGTTGGCGTCTTCCTAAACAAACTGCGTGCTGCCGGCTACACGGGACCGGTCGGGTTTCAGGGTTTCGGCATCAAAGAGGATCCGCGCGCCGTGCTCGAACGCACAATGGCCGCTTGGAAAAAGCTCAACGCGGAACCTCCGCGATAAACGTGCCAGTCAATGATTCTGGACACATGCGAATTGTGATTGATAAAGACCCTGGGCCACTCCGGCCCGGCACCCACAAAAGCAATTTCCTAGCAGTAGTTGATCAACTTCCCACATCGGTCCGCAAACAACTCCTCCAGGACATCCACCTGGTCCACGCGTGATGCGCCCTCATTCATAGAAATATCCCGCGATGATGACTAAAACTAGGAAAAACAAGCACCTCGAAAGCACGCCGATCTCAAGGACGCATATTAGTTCCTTTTGCACGGCTCTCATGGTCAGTGCTTGCGCTGCCCAGTCGTATGAAACCATCGGGTCTCTTGAGAGTCTTGATCCGCGCTTTGACAAGCTAGTTTCACGCGATGCGAAGATTGAGGTTATTGCCAAAGGGTTCTCATGGATAGAAGGTCCGCTGTGGTTGCCGACAGAGAATTGTTTGGTGTTCTCTAATATTCCACCTAACAAACTTTGGAAGTGGACAGAAAAAGAAGGAGCGGTCGAATATCTCCAAAAGAGTGGTTATCTTGGTGCGGTGCCCCGGGCAGAGTTCAAAGGAAATTTTGACCAGGCTGGATCTAACGGCTTGGTTCTTAGTCCGGATGGGAAACTGGTTCTCTGCCAGCATGGGTTGAGGCAGGTGGGCATGATGAAGGCCCCGCTCAATGCTCCAAAACCGGAATACGTCACCCTAAGTGAAAAAAACCACGAGGGCAAAAAATACAATAGCCCTAACGATGCGTGTTTTCACAACGATGGCAGTCTGTTTTTCACGGATCCGCCCTATGGGATGCCGCAGGGTGCCGATGACAAAAATAGGGAGGTAAACTATTCGGGAGTGTATCGGCTTTCGAAAGAGGGCAAAGTCACGTTGAACGATGATCAATTGGAGCGTCCCAATGGGATTGCGCTGTCTCTGGATCAGAACACTCTCTACGTGGCCAACTCCTATGCTAGCAAAGCCATCTGGATGGCTTATGAGCTCAATAAAGACGGCTCAGTAAAGAGCAAGCGGGTCTTTAAGGATGTTACCAATCTTGTAGGCAGCAGAAAAGGGATGCCCGACGGGTTGAAGGTGGATGACGAGGGAATGATTTATGCCACAGGTCCCGGGGGGGTTTGGGTGCTAGCACCCGATGGCACACACCTTGGAACCATCGTCACCAGAGAGTTTGCCAGCAACGTGGCATTTAGCCAGGATAAAAAGACACTCTATATAACAGCGGACATGCTGTTGTTGCGAATCAGATTGAGGCCTTCGTTGTAATCGTTGGGATCGTTTACTCGCGGATGCGCTCGACCTTGCCGACGATAAATCCGAAACAGACCGCACCCAAGATAGCGGTGCTTGCGATATAGGCGATGGCGGGAGAAAAATTAGTTCCTTTGACGAGGTATCCGATGACAATAGGGACGGTGATCGCGGAGAGGTTTCCGATGAAATTGAAGACGCCGCCGGTGAGACCGATCAGTCGCTCGGGGGCGATGCCCGAGACTAGGGACCAGGTGATGGAGGCGAGTCCGTTTCCAAAGAAGGCAAGGGCCATGCAGGTAATGATAAGTGTGGGGCTCTCGACATAGTTGGCCCCAAGAATGCAGGTGGAGATTAATAATCCGGTGATGATCGGAGTCTTGCGGGCAAAACCTTGGGAGTATCCTTTTCGTAAGAGAAAATCTGAGAAGAGGCCGGAGGTGATCACGCCTAGGAATGCGGCCAGAAAGGGGACGGATGCAGCAAAGCCCGCTTTGAGGAAATTAAAACCGCGAGCTTCCACTAGATAAGTGGGAAACCATGTTAGAAAAAACCAGAGAGTGGAGCTCATGAAGAACTGGCCGAGGTAGATTCCCCAAAGTTTGCGGTGACGAAGAACGATGGTGAGGTCGTGCCAATTGAGGTGCACACGTTTGGATGTGGCGATGTCGACGAGACCACCACCATCTCGAATGAGGGCAATTTCGGCGTTATTGGCTGAAGGATGCTCGCCGGGTTCGCGATAGAGCCAGAACCAGACGAGCGCCCAGAACAGTCCCACGACACCCGTAACCAGAAAAACCATTTTCCAGCTATAGGTTTCCTGGAGATACATGAGTGCTGGGGCCAGAAATGCGAGGCCCACGAACTGGCCGGAAGTGTAGAAGCCGATGGCACTTGCGCGTTCCCTATCGGGGAACCACGTGGTGACGACGCGGTTATTGATGGGGTATGCGGGGGCTTCGAATGCGCCGACGGCCAGACGCAGCACGATGAGTGCAACGAAACTGCCCGCGAATCCCAATCCGATGGTGGCTAGGGACCAAAGGGCGATGGCGGCAGCGTAGAGGACCCGCGGGCGGATTTTATCTACCAACCATCCCCCGGGGATTTGCATGAGTGCATAGGTCCAGCCGAATGCGGAAAGGATGAGACCCATGTGTTGTTTATCAATTCCGAGGTCTTTGGAAAGTTTGGGTGCTGCGATGGAGAGGTTGCTGCGATCGAGGTAGTTAATGACTACCGTGACAAACAGGAGTCCAAGAATGACAAATCGTGCTCGCGAAGATTCTTCTGCCGTTTGCAAGGGAGACGAGGGGTGAGGCGTTTTGATGTCAGGCATTGGTCAGTGATTTTGTCTACCATTCGGCGAAGCTACCGTCCTTGTGTCGCCAGATGGGATTGCGCCAGCGATGTCCGATGATGGCTTGTTGTTGGCGCAAAGGCAGCACAGCCATATTCCATCATTCGTTGTGATTCATATTCTTACTTTCCTTTGAGCAGTTCGACCATCGCCTGGCCCATTGCCTCGCCGACGTCCATATAGACTTCAGCTTTGCCGCCGTAGTGACCGTTGCCGCTGCCACCTTGGGCCATGTCATGGGTGTAGACGGTCGCAACGTTGCCTTTGAACTCGGGATATTTGCCTGCGGTGCCGTCCACGGCGAGATGTGCCTCGAGGATCTTGCCGCCGTTGCCGACGCTGCCTTTTACGCTTTCACCCATCGTGCCGAGCACGAACTTCGCGTTAGGGGCGTTGAAATCCTTGCGCAATGACTTGATGAGCTGGACCAGATTTTTCTCGTAGTGAGCCGCCCAGACTGGATTGCCGGCGTCCTTTTCACCCTGCCAGTAAAAGAAGCCGGCAACATCGTAGCTCTTCGCCTCAGGGTAATGCTTGTCGAGATCCGCAAGCACCTTCTTGGCATCCGCCGTGTCATCATCGTACTGTTTGCCGGCATACCAGCCGGCCAGTTGATCGCCCTTCAGGGTTACAGTCCCCTCTTTGATTACGGGCGGAGTTGGTTCAGTCCCTTTGGACCATGAATCCGGGGCATCTTTATAGCCGGCATACACTTTCTCCCCTTCTTCAAACCGCGCACTGCCCGGCGGTAAAAGATGCCAGCCAAGGGCGCGGTTGCCGATGCAGCTCTTGAGAATCATCACGGGGGCATCGATCGCATTGCCGACCACATGTCCGATCCCGAACTCCGGCCCAATGGTGCCGGTCTTGATGCCCATCCACTCGTTATTCAGCAACCCCTTTCCCTGCATCATCCGCACAAAGCGGACATCTTTGCGCTCCGACCAGTTGCCGACATCATCCACGAGATATGGATATTTCATCTTGTTTTTTACGACAAACTCCAGGGAGATCTCTGGTCCTCCTTTGCCTTTGGCCGCGTCAATCCTGCCGAGGCCGACCATGTTGGACTGGCCCATCAGAATGAAGACCTTAACCGGTTTGCTCATGTCCGCCGGTTTGCCGTCCGGCTTCGGAATTGGTGGTTCTGCCGCCGAGACGGTGGCAAAGGATGCTAGGCCCAGCGCGGTGAGCGCGATAGAGGTCAGAGCAAAAGCTCTGCGGCTGAGGGGTGTGTGTTTCATTTGATTGCTTAGTTTTGTAATCTTTAAAAGATTCAACGATCCTTTGATTTACTGGCGCCGTAGAACGCACCGTTAGAACTCCGCTTTGGTTGTAGGTATGTGGCCGAAGAGCCGGCAGGAAATGAAGCTCCTAGGGCGCAGAAGGCTTGCCTCATGAGAATGATACATTCTGCCGGTAGCGTCCCATCACCTACTAAAGTCTTTTGTAGGCGTTCAGGAGACGATTGACCGTCCCTCAATTTGATTTTCATGGCAACCATGTCGCCGGGACTAGATGCGTCCGAATCGGCATTGCTCGAAACAAATTGCATCATAGGCAGGTCATCACACAAATAAAATGCTTTCATTGGGTCTTTTTCGTGGGGGAATTTGGCCTTACGGGGGCCATGGCTTAATTATTAATCCGGCATAAAGACAGAACATCAAGCGGCATATCTGGTTGAGCTTGAAGTGAAGAAGGATCGAACATGCTCGGGCTTCTTCTGAGAGGAACGCAGAGTGCCGATGATCTGCTTTTGCAGAGTGCGTTGGTCCTT
>JANNQW010000035.1:0-4284 GCA_031400955.1 Verrucomicrobiota bacterium | reverse complement strand
GGATTGTCGAGGCCGAGGGCATTGCCGGCGCAATGGAGGTAGTGAACCAGAAGCTCACGCCGCTCTACATCCAGCATGAGGCGCTGGAATCGCAAAAGAGCATGGTTAACTCGCCGAATCACACGACGATTTATATTCCCGTCGGGCCGATGGGGGTGCCGATGGTAGGAACGTTCGACTCGACCACCGGAACGACGCCCACCCCTCGACAGTCTGACGCGGCGAAGGGCACGCAGTCAGCAGTCCGGTAGCCGTGAATCGATTGTCTTTGAGCACGTCGCGCTTTGGAATTCAATGTCCGGGTATTGAATCGGACTTTCGATGTTCAAGGCCCCCGTCGCTTGACCTTTCTCCGTCGCCGTCGACTTTGAGCACCCCTAAAATCCTGACAACTAGATGAGCGACAAACACCGCACTGACGACCTCCGCATCAAGCATATCCGCGACTTGGTGCCGCCTGCTGTGTTTATCGAAGAAGTAGGGCTGTCCGAGGCTCAGGAAGATTTCGTCAATAAATCGCGGCTGGCTACCGAGGCTATCATGCAGGGCCACGCAGACCGATTGCTGGTCGTGGTTGGACCGTGCTCAATCCACGATACAAAATCCGCACTCGAATATGCCAGCAAGCTCAAAGCCGCCCGCGCAAAGCACGCTGCTGATCTCGAGCTTGTGATGCGCGTCTATTTCGAAAAGCCGCGCACAACGGTCGGCTGGAAGGGCTTCATCAACGATCCTCATCTCGATGAAAGCTACGATATCAATAAGGGCATTCGCGAAGCCCGGCAGTTGCTGGTGCAAATTATCGGGAAGGAAGTGCCTGCGGGAACGGAATTTCTCGACACCATCACACCGCAATACATCGCCGACCTGATTTCCTGGGGCGCGATCGGTGCCCGCACCACGGAGAGCCAGGTGCATCGACAGCTGGCTTCCGGTCTGTCGATGCCAGTCGGTTTCAAAAACGGCACCGACGGCAACATCCAGATTGCGCTCGACGCCATCGCGGCCGCTCAAGGATCGCATGTTTTTCTTTCGGTCACCAAACATGGCACCGCCGCCATTGTGCAGACTCGTGGCAACGACGCCTGCCATGTCATTCTTCGCGGCGGCAAGGCCTCGCCCAATTATGATGCGCACAGCGTCGACAATGCCTTGGGCCAGCTCAACGCTCGCGGCCTGCCTCCTTACCTGATGGTGGACTGCAGTCACGGCAACAGCGTCAAGGATTACGCTCGGCAGTCGCTCGTCGCCCAGAATATCGCGGAACAAATCAAATCGGGCCGACGCGGTGTCACCGGCGTGATGATCGAAAGTCATCTAGTCGAAGGACGGCAAGATGCCAAGCACGGTCAGCCGCTCAACTACGGCCAGAGCATTACCGACGCTTGCGTCTCCTGGGAAACTACGGAACAAGTTCTCGATGAACTCGCTGCTGCCGTGCGAGCCAGACGAGCGATTTAGACAAAATTTACAAAATTTAACGGAATTTAACCTGCTGATTAATTCTGATCATACAGTTAATTCTGTCTGTATTTCTTCATGACCCGAACCGATCTCAAAAAATTTGCCCAATGCCGCATCCTCGTCATCGGCGACGTGATGCTGGATCATTTCATCTGGGGCAGTGTGCGGCGCATCTCACCCGAAGCGCCGGTGCCCGTGGTTGAAGTCAGCAAGGAGACCTGGTATCCCGGCGGCGCAGCCAACGTCGCACGCAACGTCGCACCCTTTACCAAGCACATCTCGATCATGGGCCGCATCGGCAGCGACACCCATGCAGAGAAGCTGCGCGGCCTGCTCAAGGAAGAGGGCGTGAACTGCGCGCCCATGCTCGTCAGCAAGACAGTGCCCACCATTTCCAAAGTCCGTATCATCGCCCGTCAGCAACAGGTCGTGCGAGTGGATCGCGAACACCTCCAGCAGCTCACCGATTTGGAATTGCGTCAGGTCGAAAAGAAACTCCAAGCCTTGAGCGGTAAACTCGATGCCATCGTCATCGAAGATTACGGGAAAGGATTTGTCACCACCGCGCTCGTCGGAACCGTTACCCGCATTGCCCGCGCGGCCGGAATTCTCGTGACCGTGGATCCCTCGCCGGGCAATCCGCTCTCGTGGCGGGGCGTGGACATCGTAAAGCCGAACCGACTTGAAGCTTTCGCCGCCGCTGGCATCACAGACTCGCACAGCACCCTGCCACCGCACAAAAACGATGAAATTCTCCGTGTTGGTGCGGCCTTGCTGAAAAAATGGAATGTGCCCCGCGTGCTCATCACACTTGGCGAACAGGGAATGATGTTGTTCCAGTCGGGCAAAAAACCCCACCACATTCCGACGCGTGCGCGTGAGGTCTTCGATGTTAGCGGCGCGGGCGACACGGCGATTGCGCTGCTGACACTTGCTCTAGCCAGCGGCATGAACCCGGAAACCGCCGCTGATGTTGCCAATCATGCCAGCGGCATCGTGGTGGCCAAACTCGGCACCGCGACCCTCACCCCGGACGAACTGCTCGCCGCCGTCAACGAACCATGAACTTTGATAAAATCATCCACGCCCAGTTCGAAGGCCATCTTACTGCTGTGGAAAAACTCCGCGAGCAATCCGGATTCATCGAAGACTTGGGGCGCCGGATCATTGTGGCTCTGGAGTCTGGGAAGAAAATCATCTTTTTTGGCAACGGCGGCAGTGCAGCGGACGCGCAGCATCTTGCCGCGGAGTTCGTGGTGCGCTATCGCCGCAACCGCCGCGCGCTTCCCGCGCTCGCGCTGAGCACCGATACTTCGATTCTCACCGCAGCCGGAAACGACTTCGGCTTCGAAAGCATCTACGCGCGCCAAATCGAAGCGTTGGCCGTTGAAGGCGATATCGCCATCGGAATTTCAACCTCCGGCAGCAGTGCCAACGTGATCGCGGCGTTACAGACGGCGAAGGAGAAAGGTTGTCTGACGGTCGCCTTCACCGGCAGCGCGCAGAGCAGGTGCTCGCAGCTGGCCGAGATCACCTTCCACGCACCGTCGGAAACCACCGCCCACATCCAGGAGTGCCACATCATCGTGGGCCACATTTTATGCGAACTGGTGGAGAGTCATCTCATCACCGGCTAGTCTTTCATCTAATTTGTCTACAGCAGTTGATTTGCTCGGCATTCTCGTTTGACTGCCTGCATGAATGATGGACTCAAAATTTTGAGCGGATCGGCACACCCGGAATTATCCAAAGACATAGCGACGCATCTGGGCGTGCCGCTTTGTTCCGTTAAACTGGAGACTTTTCCCGACGAGGAAACTTTCGTGCAGATCAACGAGAACATCCGCGGTCGCGATGTGTTCATCGTGCAACCGACCTGTCCGCCGGCGAACCAGAACTTGATGGAACTTCTGATCATGGTGGACGCAGCGCGGCGTGCCAGTGCGCATCGTATTACCGCCGTGCTGCCGTTTTTTGGATATGCAAGGCAGGACCGCAAAGACCGTCCTCGGGTGCCGATCACAGCGAAGCTAGTAGCGAACCTGCTGGTGGCCGCCGGGGTGAACCGGGTGCTGACGATGGATCTGCACGCCCAGCAGATTCAAGGCTTCTTCGATATTCCCGTGGACCATCTTTATGCGTCACCCGTGTTGATCAAGGCCATCCGCGAACGGGGCATAGAAGACATCGTGGTGGTTTCGCCGGACGTTGGCGGGATTAAAATGTCGCACGCCTATGCGAAAACCCTTGGCGTGCCGTTTGCCATCGTTGCCAAGAACCGCGTCAGCGCGGAAGAGGTCGAAGCACTGAATGTCATTGGTGACGTGAAAGGCAAGAACGTCCTTCTGGTCGATGATTTGACGGAGACCGCAGGCACTCTGACTTCAGCGGCCAGGCTGCTGGCGGAGCATGGGGCGAAGAACATCTATGCCGGTGTCTCACACGCCGTGCTTGGAGACAAGGGGCGGGAAAGGTTGGCGGACTCGGCGATCATCGAAGTCTTCGTAACGGACAGCGTGCCGCAGGCCCATGGACCGAAGGTGACCGCGCTTAGCGTGGCCTCGCTTCTAGGAGAGGCGATCAAGCGCATCCACTCCGATGAATCGGTGACCTCGCTTTTTGACATTCGCGGGTGATTTCAGGTGGCAACTAGGGATGACCCGGAACTGTCTGCGCACCGCAGTGCTCCGATTGATGCTGGGGCTGTCACCGAGCGGTGACGTCACTCATGATTGAAGAATCCACCGAGTTGTTTGATGCGGGTGGGGTGGCGCAGTTTCCGCAGGGCCTTGGCTTCGATCTGGCGGATTCGCTCCCGGG
>JANNQW010000034.1:0-2312 GCA_031400955.1 Verrucomicrobiota bacterium | reverse complement strand
CTCATAAAAAACGGTGAAATCATCACAGCGAGCGAACGCTACGTCGCCGACATCTGGTGCGAAGATGAAACCATCACGCGCATCGACCGCAATATAAAGCCCCCCAAAGGCGCGGTGGTCATTGATGCGAAGGGAAAATATGTCTTTCCCGGATTCATTGATCCGCATGTCCATATTTATCTTCCGTTTATGGGAACGTTTTCCAAGGACACTTATGTGACTGGAAGCCAGGCCGCGCTCGTTGGCGGTACGACCACCCTCATCGAGATGTGCTGTCCATCGCGCAAGGATGATGCGCTGGAAAGCTTCGAGCTGTGGATGTCACAGGCTGTTGGCAAATCTGCATGCGATTTCACGTTTCACATGGGAGTAACGAAGTTCGATGACAAATCGGACAAGCAGCTTCGCGAGATCGTGAAGCGCGGCATCAGCTCATTTAAAATTTTTCTCGCCTACAAAGGCGCGTTCGGGGTGGATGACACCGAACTCTACCGCACACTCAAACTGGCCAAGGAACTCGGCGTCATTGTGACGGCGCATTGCGAAAATGAAACGATTGTAGCCGAGCGCTCGAAGGAATTACTTGCCGCTGGCAAGACCGGCCCAAGCCAGCATCACGAAAGCCGCCCGCCCGCCGTCGAGGCCGAGGGCGTGCATCACCTGATGACCTTCGCAGAACTTACAGGCGCGGCGACTTACATTGTCCATCTGAGTTGCCGGGAGGCTCTTAATGAAGCCATCACCGCGAGGCAGCGCGGAGTGAGGGTCGCCGTCGAGACGCTCATTCAATATCTTACGCTCGACAAAACTGATGCGGAGAAGCCAGGGTTTGAGGGGGCGAAATTTGTCATGTCGCCGCCGCTGCGTGACAAGCGGAATCAGAATGTGCTGTGGAATGGCTTGCGTGACGGTCTCATCCAAACCGTCGCCACCGACCACGCGCCGTTCGATTTCAAAAAGCAGAAGCCAATGGGCAGGGATGATTTCACGAAAATCCCTAACGGCATTCCGTCGCTCGAAGAACGTATCAAATTGCTTTACACTTATGGGGTGAAAGCAGGCAAAATCGACCTGCACACATTTGTGAATGTCGCCAGCACCCAGGTCGCGAAGTTGTTCGGCTTGTTTCCCCGCAAGGGCACAATCCAGCCCGGTGCCGATGCCGATCTGGTGGTGTTCGATCCGGACTACCGCGGGCGGATCTCTGTGAAGACGCAACACATGAATGTTGATTACAGCGCGTTTGAGGGCTGGAAAATCGAAGGCCGGCCCAGCGTGGTCACGGTGCGCGGAGAGATTGCGGCGCGCGGTGGAAAGTTCGTCGGCAGGATCGGGCGTGGGAAATTCCTCGAGCGCAAGCCGGGACATTTTTAGACATAACACCGGAGGCTCCGTCCGATCCAACATGAAAAACATCGCTCTTCCTCCCTTCGATCACACGCCCACGACCTACAATGGTCCGTCTGCCGACGAAGTGATGGCGTTGCGCAAGCAGTTCCTAAACCCCGCCATCTTTCACTATTACAAGAAGCCGGTCATGATTGTGGAGGGTAGGGGGCAATATTTGTATGATGAAAAGGGCAGGCGTTATCTGGATGGCATTGGCGGCATCGTGACGGTGAGTGTCGGGCATTGTCATCCGCATGTCGTAGCTGCGGCGCATGCGCAAAATGAATTGATTCAGCATACGACCACGATCTATCTGAATCCGAATATCGCGCTCTACGCTCGCGATCTGGCCGCGAAGATGCCGGGTGAACTCAAGGTGGTATATTTTGTGAATTCAGGATCCGAGGCCAATGATCTCGCACTGTTGATGGCTAGGGCTTACACCGGCAACTATGACGTCATCGCGCTGCGCAATTCCTATCACGGTGGCGGCCAGTCCACGATGGGGCTGACCTCGCATCACACCTGGAAGTTTAATGTGCCGGGCGGTTTTGGCGTGCAGCACGCGCTGATGCCCGACACCTATCGAGGTCCTTATGGTGCGGATGATCCTGATGCGGGCCGCAAGTATGCTGACGATGTAAAAAATCTCATTCAGTTCGGCACTTCCGGACAAATCGCTGGTTTCTTTGCCGAGTCCATCCAAGGGGTGGGCGGTTCAGTGGTTTTTCCGAATGGATATTTGTCGCGTGCTTACGAGCATGTGCGCGCCGCCGGCGGGTTGTGCATCGCGGATGAAGTGCAGGCTGGCTTCGGTCGCACAGGCACGCATTTCTGGGGCTTCGAAACGCAGGGTGTGATGCCCGATATTGTCACGATGGCCAAAGGCATCGGCAATGGCTGCCCGCTTGCCGCTGTGGTTA
>JANNQW010000033.1:0-16511 GCA_031400955.1 Verrucomicrobiota bacterium | reverse complement strand
GAGGAGATTTTCGGCCCGGAAGGCGCGACTTACGTCGTTGGCCGCCGCCAATAAGCAAAGGCCGCCAAAGTGGCTGGAGGCAAAAAGCAGCAAATTGCCGAGGTCGAAACGGGGGGGCGATAGAAATCAAGCGCTACGGCCGGCACAAAAGCGGGCAACCCAACGCAAGGCACCACTGTCCGAATTGAGCGTCATCAACGATGACGCTCCAATGAGGACAGGTAGAACGTCATGCGCCCGCAGGGCGCATGTGCGGTCTACCCTTTTTTCATCGAGTCAAAAAACTCGCCGTTGTTCTTGGTGGCGCGCATCTTGTCCAGCATGAACTCCATCGCCTCCGTCTCATCCATGTTGTAGAGGAATTTGCGCAGGATCCACACCTTCTGCAACTGGTCCGGCGGCAGCAGCAGTTCCTCGCGCCGGGTGCCGGAACGGAAGATGTTCACCGCGGGATAAATGTATTGCTCGGCGATCTTGCGGTCGAGCACGAGCTCGAGGTTGCCGGTGCCTTTGAATTCTTGGAAGATGAGTTCATCCATGCGGCTGCCGGTTTCGATCAAGGTGGTGGCGATGATGGTGAGCGAGCCGGCGTCGCGGGTGTTGCGTGCGGCGGCGAAAAGACGGCGCGGCATTTCCAGGGCGCCGACTCCGACGCCGCCGCTCATGATGGCGCCTCCGCTTTTCTGCGCGTTGTTGAAGGCGCGGCCCATGCGGGTGATGGAATCTAGCAGCATGAAGACGTGCTGACCGGATTCGACGAGCCGCTTGGCGCGCTCGATGGCGAAGCACGCGGTGCGGATGTGATTTCTGATGTCGCTGTCGTTGGAGCTGGCATGAATTTCTGCATTCGGCAGCACCCGGCGGAACTCGGTGACTTCTTCGGGGCGCTCATCAACCAAGAGCAGCATCAAGTGCATCGTCGGATGATTTTGGATCACCGCCTCGGCCATGTGTTCTAGGAGCGTGGTCTTGCCGGCGCGGGGCGGGGCGACGATGAGACCACGCTGACCGCGGCCGATGGGAGTGATCAGATCAATGACGCGCGTGGTGAGACGGTCGGAGCGCGTCTCCATCTGGATGCGCTTGTTGGGATTGACCGCTTTCAATTCTTCGAAGAGCGGCAGGTCGCGAATCTGTTCCGGCGGCAGGCCGTTGACTTCGGTGATTTCAGTTACTTGCGGGCCGCGGTTGCCCATGCGCTCGACGCCTTTGACGAAGAGACCTTCGCGCAGGCCGAGATTACGAATCCATTCGGGCGATACCCAGGGGTCTTGCGGATTCTGCGCCCAGTGGCGACTTCTCTGGCGGAGGAATCCATAGCCTTTCGGTGTGATTTCCAAAATACCTTCGCTTGGAAGTGGCGGGCCGAGCGGGCGCTCCGGTGGTGGCTGTTGCTGTTCGCCACCATCGCCCTGGTTCTGAGGCTGGGACTGCTGATCGTCGCGTTGATCGCGATTGCGGTCGCGCCAGCGGCTGCGTTTGTCCCATTTGCGGAAGCGACCTCCGCCTCCGCCACCGCCGCGGCCATGGTGATCATGGCTTGGACGTTGCTCGAAATTTCCCGGTGGTCTGCCTGATGGTTGTTGTTGCGGTGCGAACGGTGGTGCTTCGGAAGTTGGAGCGGCAGAAGGGCTCGTGGGAGCCGGAGCTGCGATGGAAACCGGTGCCACCGGAGGTCTGGCTTCGGTCGGAGGGGGCGGGCTGGGAGCGGCTTCAGCCGGCGCTGCGACTTCAGTCTTACGAGCAACACGCTTTTTCACCGGTGATTTAGTCTCGATGGCGGTGTCCGCGCTGGTGCCGTTATTGCGGGTTGCCACCTTAGTGGATTTTTTTGCCGCGCGCTTTTTTGCAAGCGGCGCGCGCGAGTCTTCGGGCGCGTCAGGGAAGGGGGCTAGGGTGTCTTCGGTCATCGGAAGCTATATTTCAGGGAATGTCAGATTCAGGAAAGTTGGGCCATGATCTCGTCGTCGATCTCAAAGTTCGCATGCACATGCTGGGTATCTTCGTAGTCGTCGAGAGTTTCGTAAAGTTTGACGAGGGTTCTGGCTGCCGCTGGGTCGCTCACGGTCACCGTGACGCTGGGCAGGTAAACGAGTTGCTGGGATTTTGCGGCGATGTTTTTTGTTTGCAGTGCTGCGCCGACCGCGAACAACCGGTCTTGTGCGGTGCAGATGAGCCACTCATCGCCGTCGTCCAGCACGTCGTCGGCTCCGGATTCGAGGGCAAGTTCCATGGCCTGATCTTCGGTGAGCCCGGCTTTGTCGAGCCGAATTTCGCCGCGACGCGAGAACAGGTAGGCCACGCTGCCTGCTTCGGCGATGCTGCCGCCATTTTTGGAGAAGATCATACGCACGTCATTGACACTGCGGTTGCGATTGTCGGTGACAACCTCGACGAGGATGGCCGCGCCGCCGGGGCCATAGCCTTCGTAAGTGACTTCCTCGAGCGACAAGCCTTCCAGTTCGCCGGCGCCTTTTTTGATGGCGCGGTCGATGTTTTCATTGGGCATGTTCTGAGCGCGAGCATTCAGGATGGCGGTGCGCAAGCGGGCGTTGGAATCGGGATTGGAACCGCCCTGCTTGGAGGCGAGAGTGAGTTCCTTGCTGAATTTGCTAAAGACTTTGCCGCGTTTGGCGTCAACGACGGCTTTGATATGTTTGACCTTCGACCATTTGTTGTGGCCTGCCATGATCGGGAGTGTTTGGGAGTGGACCGTCTGGCGGACGGCTGAATGGTGCGGTATTAATAAAAATCGTGATAGCGACTGCTTCCATCGAGTTCCGTTCCTTCGGTCAAAATGAGCCGCGCGCCAGTGTGCGGCTTTTGGGAAGGAACGACCCGTTGTGCGGAAGGCAGCCCGTGTGCTTCGCGAGGGCCAGCAGGCCCATCAACGGTGGCAAACTGCACGAACAATCGTAATCGCGCAAGATATTTATTGAACCTGAGTTCCTGACAGGAACTCATTCATTCTGGATGACCTCATTTTTCACCTTGCTTCTTTAGACGGACATGGGAGTCTTCCGCCCGATTTTTTCCAAACCAACGCACCATGGGTCAGCAATCCAACAAAGTCATCAAACGCCGTCGTCGCAACGCCTACCTCGAACGGAGGAAGGCCCGCATCAAGGCTGGCATCGTTCTCGGCAAGCCCGGAAAGGGCAAGACCAAGGCAGAAGCCAAGCCAACGGTCAAGAAGCCTGCCGCGAAGAAAGCCGCCAAGCCCGCCGTGAAAAAAGCCGCTGTAGCATCCGCTCCAGTTGCAACGTCCATCGTGGAATCGGCGCCGGTTGAAGCTGTGGTTTCTTCAGAAGTTTCCACAAGCCAGGAGTAGGCGAGTTTGCGGAGCTGTTTCGGCCCGTAGTATCATCTAGACGTTTACGGAACCACTTCAGTGGTTTCCTTGGCGGGAAACGCAGTGGGAGCTTCAGCTCGCTCTGAGTTGCTGTCGCGACAGCGAAATGCCGGTCTAAAGACCCGGACTGCTTTGAGGACTGAAGTCCGCGCTCCGCATGCAATAGCCGCAGTCGGGACGACCGTGTTACTCGCAGCAAAAGTTCTGATCGCACTACGCCTGGCCTGCGTATCTTGCCAGATGTCCATCACCACCAAACGCGGCGACAAAGGAAGCACTGACCTGCTCTTCGGCCAATGTGTCCTGAAGAATCATCCACGCATTCATGCGCTGGGTGCGGTGGATGAACTCAACGCGGCGCTGGGCCTGGTGCGCGTGACAGCGAAGTCCGAGATCGTGCTGGAGAACACGCCGAAACTCCAGATGGAACTCATTGCGTTGATGGGTGAACTGGCGACTCCACGGGGCGAGGAAGAACGCTATGCAAAAACACATTCACAGCGGATCGACACCGCTTGCGTGGAGCGGCTCGATGAGCTGGTGAAGACGCTGGAGTCTCAGGGCGCGCTGAAGTTTGAAGGCTGGGCGCTTCCCGGTGCCGGGGGGTCAATCAGTGGTGCGCACTGCGATGTGGCGCGCACGGTTTGCCGAAGGGCGGAACGCTCCGTGATAGATTTGCATGACACGGACAGCGCGGTGCCGAATGCCGAGATCGTGCGGTATTTGAACCGCTTGTCGGATGTGATGTGGCTGATGGCGCGGATGGAAGAAAAAGTGAAAAGTGAAAAGTGAAAAGGGGTAAGTGAAAATGGAGAATCCGGCAATCTGTCCCTTTGACTTTTCACTTAACCCTTTTCACTTCTTAGCGCTGAGCGATTCTAGGTAGTCTAGGAGACTGGCGAACTCCCGAATGGTAAGATTGTGTAAGAGACCGGGCGGCATGAGCGATGTTGGGAGCGTGTCGCGCTTGGTGATGTCGGCCTTGTTGTAGGTGAACTCCTGCGCGGTGATGGTGCGGATGGTGACTTTGTCGCCGGATTCATTGGTGACAAAGCCGAGGTTTTGCGAGCCATCCTTCAGCGTGAAGACGTTGGTCGCGAATCCCTGGGCGATGGTTTTGTTCGGATCGAGGGTGTTGGCCGCGAGGTCGGGACGCTTGTAAGTCTGGGCGATGTTGCCCAGGTAGGGACCTTTCTGCGGCTGATCCTGGCTGGTGGTGTGACAGGCGATGCAGGTCTGCTTGGTAAATAACTGCTCGCCCAGTTCGATGTCTCCCTTTATTTTCACCACTTGGGCGAGTACATCTGCCGGCTTCATAGTGCCAATGAGCAGCGCATTTTTTTCCAGCTTTTCGAGCTTGAGCAGTTGCACGGCATTCTTTGCAGCACTGGCGACGGTCTTATCAGGGTCATCGACTGCGGCGAGAATCTTGTCGTCGAGTGCATGGCTTTTAATTTTTGCGGCGGCGTTGATGATCTGCAAGCGCCGCTTCGTATCTTTCCATCCGGTATCGAGCGCTTTCTGCGACATTTCGCGAGACTCGGGACTGCCGGTCTTGCGTGCCGCGAGCGTAAGCAATGCCGCTTCCGACCAGATGGCGGTTGGGGTGCTGATTTTTTCGGCCTCGGCTTCGAGCGTCAGGTGGATGTTTTCCAGCTTTGGCGCATTGAGGAACGCATTGCGTCCGGCTGTCTGTTCTTTTCCGGCGCCCTTGGCTTGGTCGAGCGTAACCAGTGCCTGCAACATCGCACTTGTGCCTTCCTTGCTGTCGATTTTAGAAAGCGCGGCGATGGTTTGTGCGAGCACGGCGGGGCTGGCGTTATTGTCACCAGCGGCTTGGATGAGCAGGGGGATGCCGGCGGCAGGGATGTTGTCGGCGCTTCCCATCTGTGCGATCGCGTCAGCAATCAGCTTTGGATTTTTTGCCGCGAGCGTGATGATGCGCTCTAGCGTATCGCTGGATTGAATGCGGTTGCGGCTCATCTCGCTGATGAGGAATGTCGCTTCCTCCGGCGTGGCCTTGGAAAGTACGTCCTTCAACGCTGCTGCGATTTTCGGCGTCTCGCTCCAAGCTTCTGGCTGGTAGTAAGGACCGCGCGTGTCGGGCCGGGTGCCCCAGGAGTCGCCATTCCATTTGCCTTCCTTGAAGTGAAGACGGCAGAGCGCGGAGAGGATGGCACGGCGCAACGAGGGATCAGTGGCCTTGCCGAGTCGCTCGATGAGGCCAGTGGTGACTTCGGGGGTGTGGATCATCGCGAGGGCGCGGAGGACGCAGTGCAAAGATTCGGTGTTTGGTGTCTTCGCTGCCAGGACATCAAGGCATTCGGCCTCGCTTCCAATCTGCGCTAACGCAAGCGTTACAGCGTGACCAATGATAGCATCCGCATCACCAGCCATTTTGATCAATGATGTTGCATATGAATTTGGCGTCACCTTCATCACTTCGCGTTGATTGCCATCTCGGACTGATGCGGAGAGACCAGTGGCTGTCATAAATCGTGCAACATTGATGACTGAATCTCGTCGTGTCGCTGCATCTTTGCTTTCAAGCAGTTTAAGATCGCAAAGAGAGCGAGTCTCGCCTAACGCCCTTACGGAAACACGAGAAATGCTGGCGATCTTGGAATAATCTCTCAGCAAGCCTCCAGGAGATGGCAACACGTTCTTTGGAGAATCTAAGCCAGATGAAATGGCGTAAATCGCGGCTGCTCTTGCTTCGATCAGATTGGATTCATTGGATACCAGAGCTGAAATAGCATTTACATTCTTACGCACTTTACTGGGCCGTCTCACCAACTCCCTCTGCGCCTCCAGTCTTCTTCGATGACTCGTTGACTCCAGCAGCTTCACGAGTTCGGCGTCGCTCGCTTTCGCAAAATCCGGGAGTGGATCGACGGGTAGGGCGGGCATCTTGCCTGCCGTGTTGGGCGTCTCGCTCGACACCTTTCCTGGCGGAGCACCCGGCAGGATGCCGGGCGCGGCAGGCGGGACGCCCGCCCTACCCAGTGTCCACCCCTTCGGTTTCACGCAGACGATGTATCCCGCATTCGGGCCCTCCCACTTGAAGGTGGCTCCCTTCCAGCTTGCGCAATAGACCCGGCTCATCGCATCCACGTCTGCATCGGTCGGACGTGGCATCTTGATGAAGGGTTGGGGCTTCTCCGTTTCTTCGAACGTGGCGCCTTTGGGTTTCAACGAGTGATGGTAAAGCGCGCTCGTTCCCCAGTCGGCGGTGAAAGGCGCATTGTTCCATTTGCCGAAACCGGGCTCATCAATGTAAACCGCGCCGCAACCGGAGCCGCCGCCATAGTCGGCAATGGGAGCGATGCATTCATCAGGAAAATTTTTAAAAAGGCGCGGGTAGCCGTGGTCGTCGAGCCCGGTGAAGTGATGGAAGCGCACGTCCCAGCCGCCGCCGTCGTTGGTGTTGTCGCGCGCGAACATGTCCATGAGCGGACTGATGGCGACTTCAAGAATGTTCCGCGTGCCGGTGGAATAGACTTCCAAGCCGGTGCCGTCGGGCCGAACGCGGATGACGCCGCCGCCGCGATGCTGAAGCGTTCTGCCATCGGTGCCGGTGGCCTTTAGGAAACCGAAGTCGCCGCCAGCGATGTAGAGCCAGCCGTCGATGCCGAGGCTGAGGCCGTTGGTGGTGTGATCGGCGGGGCGGTCTTTGAATCCGAAGGCGATGTCTTTGACGAGGATGTTTTGTTTTTCAGCCACGCCATCGTGGTCGGCGTCGATGAACTCGCTGAGATGCGGCGGATGCACGAGGTAGAGGCGGTCATGGTCCCACACGAGGCCGCGCGGGCTGTCCACTTCGCAGAAGACCTTCGTTTCATCGGCGCGGCCATCGTTGTCGAGATCGCGCAGGCGGATGATGCGTCCGCGCTTGGGATCGCGGCCGAGCGAGCCGTTGCCATCGCTGGAGACATAGAGCGTGCCGTCTGGCGCGGCTGCGACGAACACAGGATAATTTACCGCAGGCGGCGCAGCGAAGACTGTCACATCAAAACCTTCAGGGACTGTTACTTCCTTCAAGATTTCCGCTTCCTTTTCCGTTGTGAGTTTTTCGATGCGCGGCGGCAAGTTGCCTTCTTTAGCATAAGGATCGTTGGCGGATTTTTCTGCCTTCTTTGTCTGTTTTGCTTTATCGGCTGCAGTCAGCGGCGGTGACAATGCTGAAATTAAAAATGCAGCGAACGCGGCGAGATAAATGAAGTGGTGGCGATGATTCATGCGAAGTAGTTATACGTTAGCGGCGATGAAATTTTTCACAGTATCCGTGCTGGCAGACAACGAATGGGTGCGCAGTGGCTTGCCTTTGAGGGATTCGAGCGTGGGATGCGTGGGTTCGTTGCCGGTCGCCATTTTTACCACGTCGGGGAACTTGGCCGGATGTGCAGTGGCGAGGACGACGCTGACTCGATCCTGCGTCATGTCGGTGAACGCGCAGGCGGTGTGGGGATCGATCACATAATGCCAGTCCTGCCACATTTGCGCGATCACGCGTTCGATTTGTGAATCGTCCATCCGGGTGGCCCGCAGGGAAGTCTTTGGTTTCGGCAGCGTGACAGGCAGCCCCGCTTTCATTTGCGTCATCACCTCGCGAACGCGGGCTGCGTCTTGATCGAGGAGAAAGTAGAGGAATCGCTCAAAGTTCGACGCGGCCTGAATGTCCATGCTGGGCGCATGACTGGGCTGAACGTTGGCTGTTTGGTATTCGCCGCTGGTGAAGAAGCGATAGAGGATGTCGTTTTGATTGGTGGCCACGCGAAATGACTTTGCGGGAAGTCCCATGCGCTGAGCGAGCCAGCCGGCGAGGATGTTGCCAAAGTTTCCGGTCGGCACCACGAATTCGACATTCTCTCTAGATGCCGCAGGCAGTCGCAACCAGGCCCAGATGTAATAGACGCATTGAGCCAGAACGCGGGCGATGTTGATCGAGTTGACGGCTGACAGATTGTATTTGGCGGCGAAGTCCGCATCGCCAAAAATTTCTTTCACCATGCTTTGAGCGTCATCAAAAGTGCCCGGCACTGGAATGGCAAAGACGTTATCCGCTCCAGTGCAGGCCATCTGACGTTCTTGCAGTGGAGCTACGCGACCCTCGGGATAGAGAATGAAAATCTTAATCCCGTCCTGTTCGAGACAGCCGTGAATCGCCGCGCTGCCGGTGTCGCCCGATGTCGCGCCGAGAACTGCCAGATGTTTTCCGCTGCGTTTCGCCTGCCGCTCGTAAAGCAGGCCCAGCAGTTGCAACGCAAAGTCCTTGAACGCGAGCGTTGGTCCATGGAACAACTCGAGCATGTAGGTGCGTTCGGTGAGCTTGCGCAGCGGCGCGATCTCAGGCGCATCGAACTCCGCATAGGCTTTCCGGGTTAGCGTGTGCCATTCCTCAATGGAAATTTCCGGCGCAAATAGTTGAAGGAATTCCGCGGCGAGTTCTGGGTAGCTGAGCTTTTCCCAGCCGGAAAGTTTTCCGCTGATGTCGGGCCAGGAGTCTGGTAGAAAGAGTCCGCCATCCGGTGCGAGTCCGGCTTCGACAGCTTCGGAGAAAGTGCAGTGTCGGGATTGTCCGCGGGTCGAGATGTAGTGCATTGTGCTCGGGAAAGGGGGTGCTTAACCAAGCGCAGAACAGGGCGAAACTCAAAGAAAACTGCTGCGCATGAGGCATTCTGATGCTAGGACACAAGCCCTCCAGTTCATGCTTACCCTTCGCAAAGTCACCAAGGCCTTTAACAACCGTGTTCTCTTCAAGGATGCGAACATGACGGTCAACTATGGCGAGCGCGTGGCGCTGGTCGGTCCCAACGGCGCGGGCAAGTCCACGTTGTTTTCATTGATCCTCAATGCGGATACTCCGGATTCCGGCGAGATCGCTCGCGACGAGTGGTCGACGATCGGCCATTTGCGGCAGGAGAGCGAACCGACGGGAAATGAGTCGATCCTCGATGTAGCCACCGGGAAGGCGGGCGAGAACGAGGGCCTCGAAAAATTACTGAAGGAATTCGAGGGTAGGGGAGATGTGGCTTCGGCGGAATACAATGAGGCGCACACGCAGCACGATGCCTTGAATAATCCGCAGGCTGAGGCCAAAGCGAAGAAGATTTTGCGCGGCATCGGTTTTAAGGAGGCGGACTTCGATCGCGCTGCGCGCGAGTTCAGTGGCGGCTGGGTCATGCGCGCTCATCTGGCCAGGCTGCTGGTGGTTGAGCCTGATTTGCTGCTGCTCGATGAGCCGACGAACCATCTCGATCTGATGGCTCTCATGTGGTTCCGGAATTATTTGAAGAACTATCCGGGTGCGATCCTGCTTATTTCCCATGACCGAGATTTCATGGACGAGCTGATCGGAAATGTTTACGAAGTCGATGATGGTCAGCTCACGGCTTATCAGGGAAACTTCAGCGACTACCTCCGGCAGCGCGAGGAAAAGCACGAGCAGGCCATGCAGGCTTATAAGAATCAGCAGCGTGAGATTGAGCACATGCAGGAGTTCGTGGACCGTTTCCGGTCCGTCGCTTCTAAAGCGGCGCAGGCGCAGAGTCGCGAGAAGCAGATCGCGAAGATGGACAAGCTCGACAAGCCGAGGCCCCTGCGAAAAGCTTTTCGCTTTAACTTTCCCCAGCCGCAACGCAGTGGGCAGCGCGTGATTGGGCTGACTGGCATTCATCAGGCTTACGGCGAGAAGAAAGTGTATGAGAACCTTGATCTCGATGTCGAGCGCGGAGAACGCACGGTCTTGATCGGACCCAATGGCGCGGGTAAATCCACGCTGCTTAAAATCATGGCTGGCGTGGTGCCGTTTCAGAAAGGCGAGCGCCGGCTCGGCACCAATGCCAAGCTCGGTTATTTCTCGCAGCATCGCGGAGACACGCTCGATCCGGACAAGAGCATCCTTGAAGAGGTCAGGGATTGCGCACCGCTGCTGCGCGATGACGATGTTCGGGCCATCCTCGGATCGTTCCTTTTCAAGAAGGAAGATGTCTTCAAGAAATGCCGCGTGCTCAGCGGGGGCGAAAAGAGCCGGGTAAACTTGGTGAAGTTCCTGGTCGATCCGCCGAACATTCTGTTGATGGACGAGCCCACGACGCACCTGGATATCTGGAGCATTGAAGGACTGCTGCTCGCGCTGCAACGGTTCGAGGGCACGCTTGTGTTCATCAGTCACGACGTGCATTTTATCCGTTCGCTTGCGACCAAGGTGCTGCACATCAATGAAGGAAAAGTCACGCCTTATGTGGGTGACTACGATTACTACTTGGAGAAGAGCGGCATCGGACTGGAAGACGCGCGCGCGGCGGTGGTAGCGGGGTGAATTCTTAGTAAAATAGCGCTTGCATGATGCATATATAAATGCATATTGATATGCATGAGAACGACTTTGATTCTTGATGACGATTTGATTGCAAGGGCAAGGGAACTCACCGGTGTGGAAGAGAAGACCAAGCTCATTCACATGGGGCTCGAAGCTCTTGTGCAGAGAGCTGCCGCCAAAAGGCTCTCGGCGCTCGGCGGGACGATGAAAAATTTCACGGTTGCTCCGCGTGATCGAAACCTCTCTGTCAGGGTTGCGGAGCCGTCGGTGAAATACAAGACTTCAGTGAAGCGCAGAAAATGATCCTCGTGGACACATGCATCTGGGTGGATTTTTTTCGCGGGGAGAATGCGGAACTGGTGGACCTGCTCGCCGAGAACAAGGTGGCCATTCACTGGATCGTAATCGGTGAACTGGCCGTGGGCAGCTTGTCAAAGCGCGCGCAGATTCTTAACGATCTGCGCGCGCTGGAGCGGGTGGATGAGGCCACTGCGCGTGAGTCGCTGGCGTTGATTGAAAATCAAAAACTTTTCGGCAAGGGACTGAGCTGGAATGATGTGCAGCTTCTCGCGAGTTCGCTGATTTACTCTGTTCCGCTCTGGACGCGGGATGCTCGTCTCCGAGAAGCAGCACGAAAGATTGGTGCTTCGTGGGATTGACGCGGATTGAGTGATGTAGTCCGCCTGTCCTCAGGCGGCTCATGAAAAATTAAAATTGATACCGCCTGAAGACAGGCGGACTACTTATCATGTTCCGTTTCTTTGATCCTGATGCAGAAACGGACGTGACACGGCGCGATCTGCCGCATTGGGAGCAACCGGACGTTTGCTATTTCATTACTTTCCGCACGGCGGATTCACTACCGGCAGCGGTGCTTGATGACTACACATTCATACGCGATGTTTGGCTGCGACGACATCAGATCAATTCTGAAAATGAGGAATGGCACCAGCAATTAGGAACTCTGCCGGAGAAAGACCGCGCTGAGTTTCATCGCGAGTTTTCACGCCGCTTTCACGAGTTGCTTGATACAGGACATGGAGAATGTCATCTCAAGCAGATGGCGGTTCGTCGGATTGTTGAGGCATCGCTTCAGTTCTTCGATGGCGAGCGGTATGAACTCGGTGACTTCGTCATCATGCCGAATCATGTGCATGTGCTTGTCCAGTTTACAGGGGAGAACCGGCTGAAGGACCAATGTTATTCTTGGAAGAAATTCACTGCTCGGGAGATTAACCGGCTGCTGGGCCGTCGCGGTCATTTTTGACAGGGTGAGAGTTACGATCATATTGTGCGAAGCGCTGCGGAGTTTGAGCATTATCAGAAATACATCGCAAATAACCCGGTGAAGGCGCGGCTTCACATAGGTGAGTATGAGCATTATCGTTGTTCGGTGTAGTCCGCCTGTCCTCAGGCGGTGATTGGTATAGATTGAAATGAGCCGCCTGAGGACAGGCGGACTACTTATTGACCCACTTCACGGCGTTGATGAGAATGGACTTGTAGGCTTCCAGATCATGCACGCGCTCATCGTGACCGATGGCGATGCCTACGATCCTGGTCTTGTCGTTTTTCGTCACCCACACGCTGGCGTGCGGGGCTTTGTATTTCTTGCTGGGTGAAGTTTGCGCGAGCACTTCGATGGGTGCGGTGCCTGCCGGGATCTTGTCTGGCTCGGCGTTGATGTGATAAAGCTCGTCCTCGACGGTGAAGCTATCCGGCACACCCTGCATCACGGGGTGATCCTTCTTCAAGACGGACACGGTGAACTTGTCGATGGGATCGTGCCCGCGTGCACCACCGCCGACGATGGTGGCATTCAACTCTGGCCACTGCTCGAAACCATACCAGGTGCCAGGATGGAGCATGATGACGCCCTTGCCGCTGTCGGCGAAATCCATCAGCGCCTTGCGGTATTCCGCGGTGTCGAAGCCTTTCTTGTTCGTGCTGATGATCGCAACATCGGCGTTTTTGAGTTCTGCAGTGGCGGCAGCACTGTCTTCCGTATAGTGAACGCTGAAGCCCGCTTTTTTGAGAAAGGCGCTGTCGGTTTCGCCAAAGAACTTGGCGAAGTTGTGCGAGCTGCCGCCGCTGATGATGAGGACTTTGGTCTGGTTGGGTTCCCAGGAGACGGGAGTTATTCGCGGCGAGACGCTGCTGGCACCGGGGAGCGACGATGGCGTCGCTTTTACGGGGGAGGCGACTAGGTCGGCGGTGATGGCACAGACGACGGGTGCTACTCCATTGTTGGAGCTTTCTAATACGAGCTTGGTGATGGGGGAGGAGTTTTTTACAGGTAGTGTGATGCGTCGCAGTTGCCCTTGGTTCACGACGCCTTCGACATTGTCGCTGCCGGGCACGTCGATGACCCGGTTGTAATCCGCGAAGGCATCGCCGTTTTTTAGTTCAGACACCTCGCTCTGGCCGTCGGCGTGCATGATCGTCACTTTCATCGCGGGAAGATTATCTTTCGTCGCAGGATAACCCCAGCCGGCGATGCCGCTCAGGAAATGCAACCGCTTGGCGGGAGTGTTCATCGCGATCTCGACGCGTTGTGGAAATTGCTGCGCGGCTTGCTTGCCACTGCCACCCTTGAGCACGATCACGTTGGTGCCGTTCTGGCTTTTTGTGGGGTCTTGGATGAAGTAGGGGACGCCTTCGATGTTGAGGTTTCCAAACTTCCGGAAATGCACGGAGTCGTTCACGGCTTCTTCATTGGCGAATAATCCGCGTCGCGTGTCTGCGGTGTAGGCACTCGCGAGGTTCACGATGCGGAAACGCGTTTCGCTGGCGTTGAGGTAGGCCATGAGGTCGCGCAGGTTTTCTGCGCCGAGCGCCTCCAGTCCTTCGGGCATGAGAGAGCGCTGCGTATTCTCGCGCTTGGCGATTTCGTCTTTACGAATCTCGAACGTGCCCATCTGGTTGCGGAGCTGGAGAGACGCGGTGTTTTCCTGGGTGATGACACCGGCGAGAAATTCGCCGTTCTTCTTCGTGATGTTCCAGGCGAAAAATGACGGGTCCACCTCGCGGTTCGGATCCAGCACGGCTACAAGCAGATCGGCGGGAGGATGCGCGCCCATGCCATCGAGGATGGGGCCGGCTTTTACTGAAGGGAGCGCGGGCATCTTGCCCGTGCCTGCTGAATTTCCAAGCACGGGCGAGACGCCCGCGCTCCCTGCACTGAACTGATGGCAGATGGCGCAGGTCGCGGTGAAGATGAGCTTGCCCTTCTCCGCGCTGCCGCCCGGCTTTTCTACTTCGGGCGTGAGCTTGGCGAGGAGTTGGTTCTTTTCCTTTGTTGCGGGACTGATGAGCTGGTCGAGCATTTTGCTCGCCATGGTGGCAATCTGTTTGTTAGGGTGAGTGCGCAGACGCGCGACATCGGAAGGGCTGAGTGTGGATGCTTTGATCCTTCCTTCACTGATGGCATTCAGGAGTGCTTGCGTGGCTTCCGAGCGTTTGAGGATTTGATCAAATGCGCTCGTTTGTAGTCCCGCCTTCAGGCGGTCATAATTTGCGACAAGAATTTCTGCGTGGCCGGCTTCGCCGAGAGTGGTGATAATCGTGGAGTTGAGTGCATCTGATGTTTCCTGACCGCCTAAAGGCGGGACTACGAACTGGAGCGCATCGCCTCCGACACTGATGAGCGCGCGGGCAGCGTTGATGCGGTCGGCTACGGGGGCTTGCGCATCGGCCAGAGTGGCGCTGAGTTTCGCTAGCTCGGTCTTCATCGCGTCGGCGAGCACGCCTTTCGTGTCCCACTTCGCGACGAGCGGCACTGTGGCTCCGGCGGTGGCGGGATTGGTGAGGAGTTTCTTGAGTGCGTCGGCGACCGTGGAGTCAATATTCAAAGTTATCCATGTTTGTTGCCCGATGCCCTGGAGGATGACGGTCTTCAAACCATCCGCGCTGGATGGCGCTTCGGCGCAAGCGGTGAGGATTTTTGTGGCATTCGCGTCAGCGACTTTTTGGAGTGCGCTAGGCAAGATCGCGGTGACAAATGAGTGCCAATCTGTCTTCTCATCGGATTTCAGGCAATCGCTTATGAAGTCGGCTGCATTATTGGACGCAGCGGCGACAATCGCTGATTGCGTCCACTGATCCTGTGATTTTCCAAATCGTTTGAGGAGCGCACTACGTATTTCCGGCAGGTCACAAACAATCCCAAGATCGGCCAAGCCAGTCAATGAAACCTTTTCACTGGGATTTTTGACAGCTGTGAACGCCTCATAAGTGTGTTTCCACTTCATGATTCGATCGTCATCGGACATACTGCGGAACTGTTCAGACTTGATGTCTGCGAGGCCCCCCTTCATCATTGGAATCCAACGCACGAAAGGTAGCGAAAGGACGGCATCCTCCTCCTTGTGAGAAGCCTTAACCGTATCGAGTCCATTGAGAAGACTTTCATACCAGTGGTAGTTTTCCAGGATCAGCCGAGCGGCGGTGTGTTTGATGGGTGCGTTCCGGCTTGTGGAGATTGTCTGCGCGAGTTGTTTGAGATCCTTTTTATCCAGCACCGGCACCTCCAGCTTCTTCGCCTGCTTGTGCTGCACTTTCCAGATGCGGGAGAAGTAATGGTCGCGGTCGGGGCGGACGGCGGCGCTGGCGGGACCGTGCTGCGGGCCACGGGTGTCATTGTGGATCACGGCTTGATTGTAGAAATCGATAACGTAGAGCGCGCCGTCGGGGCCGACTCTCGTTTCGATGGGGCGGAACCAGAGGTCTTTGCTGCGGATGAATTCAGTTTCCTCGCGGCCTTTTTCTTTCTCGGCTTTGTAAGTTACGCCGTCGGGTGTGACGAAGCGATGGCTGACGATGTTGATGGTGGGCTCGGTGGTGAAGTAGCTGTAGTTCCATTTATCCGGCCAGGCACCGCCTTCATAGATGGCGCAACCGGCGGCGGCGGTGAACCGGCCCACCTGATCGATCTGCACATAGGCTTGTTCTTCCCACTTCATGAGGGAAAATGTTTTTTCGCCTTTGATGAGGACGTTGTAACTGTTGGTGCCGGGGATCTTTCCCTTGGCGAGCACGGACTCGGGCAGGACGACGTGCATGAGGACATCGCCGCAGGTGGGCTGGGTGAAGAAACACTGGCCGTCCCAAGTCATGCATAGTCCCCAGGTGTTGCTGCTTTTGGAAGAGTATTGTTCGAAGGCGCTGCCGTCGGGCTTGAAACGGACGACGCCCGCAGTGTAGCCGCCGAAGTTTTTTGTGCCGTCGCCGTTGGTGACCTTGCTGCTCGTGCTGTAGCCGTTGGTGGCGTAAATCCAGCCGTCGAGTCCCCAGCGGGCGTTGTTAATGACGGCGTGGGTGTCGCCATTGCCGAGGCCAGTGTAGAGTTTCGTGCGTTTGTCACAGATGCCTTTGCCTGTCGTATCTTCGAGATACCAGATGTCCGGCGCGGAGGTGGCGATGACACCGTTCTTGTAGAATACGAAGCTGGTGACGAGCTCGAGTTTGTCGGCAAAAACGTGTTTCTTGTCCATGATGCCGTCGCCGTTGGTGTCTTCGAGCCACGAGATGCGGTCGATGGGATCGCGCTGCTCAATGTTTTCCTTGATGACCGAGCCGCTTTCTTTCCAGAGTTCTGTGTTCGGTTTGCGGCGGCCGTTGGGATACTCCGGAGTCTCGCAGACCCACATTCGGCCTTTTTCATCCCAGTCCACGTTCATGACTTTGTTCACGAGCGGCTCGGAGGCGACGAGCGAGATGTTGAACTCGGGATGCACTTCGAGTTTCTCCGCAGCCTTGCTCGGGTGCGTGGGGCCGCCTTCGACGTAGCGGAGGTTGTCGCCGAGTTCGGCGGGCTTGAGGAGTTCGTCGGTGTTCGCA
>JANNQW010000032.1:0-4221 GCA_031400955.1 Verrucomicrobiota bacterium | reverse complement strand
GACATCCCAGCTTCCCTTCAGGTCGGGGTCGCCCCCGCTCGATGGTGGCCGATATGAGTGGGACAGATCACGTGAGCCGCGCTTGAACCAAATGTCTTGCCAGGTCGCAAAGCGCAGAATCATCACTGGCTCTTCTGTGGCGTCTCCCAGCACATGACCGAGCATCAAGTCAACCCCCATGCGCTCGCCGCCCTCGGCCCCAAGTTGAACTTTGGTCACCACCTGCAGCGGTCGGCTCGGTGCCTTGGTATTGTTGTGAATCGGGTGGGCATCGTAGAGCACCACGTCCTTGCGGCTGATCCACTGGCCATCCTTATCCTTGAGAAATCCGTAAGCAGGACTGGCCTTCACCACCTCCTCCAAGGTTCCTGGTTTGCCCGCAGCGCTGACCACACCCTCTTCAAGCACGCATTCATCGCCCGCAAGAATGAACACCTTGATGGGCTTCGCCGCCATGGATGAGGTGCAGAGGGCAAGAAAGAGAAGTGATGTAAGACTAAATTTCATCGGTGATGACTTGGGTTATTGCTGTGGGCTGCGAATTTTCTTCCATTGGTTAATGGAGCGTTTCAAGTGCTCCTCGGGTGCGCCGGGGACTTGGTAGCATTGCAGTCCGACCGGGCCTTTGTAGCCGGCGGCATCGAGGGATTTGAGGAATGCGGGGACGTCGAAATTTCCCTCGTCGAGCGGGCGGATCAATTCGCGCCAGGTCCCTTTGCGATCCGCGCCATTGATAGAGACGTAGAAGAGATGGGGCGCGCAGGCTTTTACGATGGCGTCCATGCGGTCCGCATGCCCAGCCATGAGTTCGTGGCAGAGGTTGATCGTGAGGCCGACATTCGGGCGATCGACCTGCTTGACGATGCGCAACGCCTCCTCTGCTGTTTGGACGAAGAAACCCGAGTGGGGGTAGAGGGCGACCCGCACTCCGGAGGCGGCGGCCAGGTCGGCGATTTCCCGGACAACGCGAACGGCGGCGGTGTCGTCGGGTGCCTTGCCTTGCAGGGTGAGCCAAAGATCCACACCACTGCCCTTGAGCAGAGGGAGGGCTTCCTTCAGGCCAGCTTCATAGGCGTTCGGATTGTCGACGAAGGATTGAACGTAGAGGTTGAAGATTTTCAGCCCCTGCTCATCGAACGCCTTTTTTCGCGCTGCAAAATTTCCTGCACCGGTGTAGCCGATGCCGTCGTATCCGAGTTCTTTTAGGAGAGCGGCCTGCTCGACAGGTGACTTTTTGCCGAGTCCGTTATCGAAGGCGAAGAAGGGATTCGCTATTGCGGCGGCGGTGCCAATGAGGCAGGTGGCGAGGATGACCAAGGTGTGGCTGGCAAAGCGTTTTAGAGCATTGTGGATCATAATGTGGTTGAGTTTGGGCTGCTAGAAAATTGCTTTCATGGGTGCCAGGGTCGGAGTGGCCCAAGGCGTGCATCGGAGACGAGGGATCATCCCAGTCCTTCGATCTTCCAGCCATCCCGATAAGATCTGCGCAACCGGGAATTGGCTTCGGCGGAGTTGGTGATCTTGAGGGCGGTTGCATCCCAATCGAGTTTGATGCCGGGCGAGCGGAGCGCCACCGTGCCCAAAATCACCGCTTCGGACATGGCGCCGGAGATGTCGAAGGACGACTCGCAAGGGGTGTTGTCGAGGATGCTGTTAACGAAGCTGTGGTAGTGGTTCTCACCCTTGACCTGGGGCCGTGGGGCAGCGGTGAACTGCTCCCGCGGCAGCAGTTGCGGACCATTGGTGTGCGGCAACAACAACGCGCCGTTTTCGCCGATGAAAAGGGCAGCCTCTTCGGGGAAGCGCTCGCCGGGATACAACTTACGGAACTCTTCCGGAATATAGAAATCCGGTTCCACACCATCGAACCACTCCACCGTCAGTTCCTTGCCACCAGCCGTCATCGCGTTGCCGGGGAAAATCCAGGTGATGTGGTTGGCTTGGGGCCAGAGCTGCGCACGCAACTCGGGTGAATCCTGCCACCCCTTGTTGGCGCGCGCTTGAATGCTGATGGGCGCCTTCAACCCCAAGGCCTTCCACGGAGCACTGAAGATATGGCAGCCGATATCGCCGTTCCAACCGGTGCCGAAATCCTGCCAGCTGCGCCAGCGCATGGGATGATAGACCTCCGCCGCATAAGGCCGCACCGGGGCGGTGCCCAGCCACAGGTCCCAGTCCAGATCGGCCGGGGCGGCGACTTGTGGCGGCTTCGGCTGATTCAGGCGATAGGTCATTCCGGAAGCCCGGTTGGAGCACATATAGACATGTTTGATTTTGCCGATCACGCCGGCTTTGAGGTATTCAACAGCCATCCGGTCGCCGGCACCGGAGGAGTGTTGGTTGCCCAACTGGGTCTTCAGGCTTTTGGCTGCGGCCAGTTGCGTCAATGCCCGCACATCTGCCACATCGTGGCACATCGGTTTCTGGCAGTAAGTGTGTTTGCTCGCCTGCATAGCGGTGAAGCAGATCGAGGCGTGCATGTGATCCGGGACCGCGGCATTGATCGAATCGATGCGACCGCCCTCCTTTGCCAGCAACTCGCGCCAATCCCGGTAAACTTTCGCATTGGGGACTACCTTCAACGCCCGCGCAAGGTTGCCGGCATCCACATCGCAAATGGCCACAATATCGGTGCGTGGATGCTGCTTGAAGTTTTGAAGATCATTAAACCCCATCCCGCCCACGCCGATGCAGGCATGCTGCAGCCGGCTGTTGAGGTCGGCGGCGCGGAGGAAGTTCGGGACGGCAAGTCCTCCGGCGAGCGGAGCGAGGGTTTGCAGAAAGCGGCGGCGGGTGGTGTTCATATTTTGATCTAGGGTGATGTTTGTGTTTTGATCTATCTTGAAAAACTTCAACGGAAGCCAAAGGCAACTGCGAGAGCCAGGCAATCATGCACGGGTTTCATGCCACCAGACGGTGTGGGATGAGAAAGAGAAGCGGCGGCCGTGCAGACGGCGAGCCTGAGGCGATCTGCTAAAGACCAATCTTCATGAAGCGCGAAGAGCAAGCCTGCAGCGAAGGCGTCTCCAGCACCGGTGGCACCTTGGCTGTAGCCTGTGGGGAGTTGCAATGAAGGCTGGAAGTGCTCGTCATTTTCACGAGTGCAAGAGGCTGCTCCGTGCTCGGTGTGGATGGTGACGGTTTGACGAACGCCGAGAGCCAGCAGATCATGTGCGGCGATGAGCAACGCCGATCCATCATCTGATGAGATAGCTCGATTCAGCACACGTGAGGCTTCAATCTCATTGATGATGAGATGATCGGTGTGAGGCATGGCACTGAGCGCGATATCGCGAAACTGAGGATGCTCGGTGCTGACCATGTCCATGCTGGTATGTAGCCCGGCTTCACTGGCGGCAGCCAGCAGATGAGCGGCATGGGTGCGGCCATCAGCGGCAAAGCTGTCCATGTGATCGAGCAACATGAGATAGCCAAGATGCAGGATGCGCGCGTTGGTTTGACTGACATCACAATGACTTTCATGGAAGAGCGCATTGGCTCCGCGCTGATGGAAGAATGTGCGCCTGCCGGTGCTCTGCACAGTCATGGCATCAGTGTAGGAGGTGGAACGTTCGCGGGTGAGATGAAGCTGCGTGGCGTCGATGCCATGAACCTCGCAGTCCTGGCGAATCCAGCGCCCATTGGCGTCATCACCGACGAGTCCACAGGCTGCGAGCGGGAAACCTGCCTGCATGGCAGACAGGTCTTTGAGCACATTGTAAGGGCCGCCGCCATTGGCCTGCGACTCGCTCAGAATGCTGGCCAGCATGTCCTGTTCAGGATACGCGTCGATGATCTTCACGTAATCCACGATGAAGTTGCCTGCGGCGAGAATGCCTGAGCGCTGCGTGCTCATGATTGTTAGAGGGCGACGACTGAACTGGTGCGCTGTGACTCCAGAGCCGCAGCAAAGATTTCATGCGTGGCGACGGCTTCATCTGGGGTGGCGCAGCCAAAGCGGCCTCCGAGTTCGCCTGCGCGCTCCATTAGATAGGCGGCCCACATCTGCTGGATTACATCAGGGAAGCCAGGCTCGAAGATACCACCGGTGACAGTTTTGAAAGGTGTGCCGAAGCCAAGTTCCGTGCGCTTCCACCACTGCTCTTTGCCGCGCTCAAAGATCCAAAGCGTCTTGGGTTCAGCGGTGCTGAAACGCACGCCGCCGTCGGTGCCAAGAATCTCGATGAACCAGGTGTTGGTCGCACCAGGTGCGAGACGTTT
>JANNQW010000031.1:0-2159 GCA_031400955.1 Verrucomicrobiota bacterium | reverse complement strand
CGGTTTCGGCTTGCCTTTGGCAAGGTAAAAACGGTAACGCAGGGTGAGGCTTTCACCTTTTTTAATCGTGTAGTTGCCCTTGCCATCCTGATCTCCTTTTTTCAGTTCCTCGAAGTCGTGCAGGCCAAAGGGATTGGCGGCGAACAAGCCGTAGTCGCGCGCGTGCCAGGTCATAGGTGAGCGGAGATTTGAAGGATGGCTAAAAATAACCACGCCGACTGCGTTGCCCTTGGGGTCGGGGCCGTAATAGCAGATCCAGTCGGCAGGCTTGCCCCAAATGTCCTTCTGCTTTTTGCCGGCACTGTTGTAGGCGTGGCCCTGCGCGCCCTCGCCCTTGAGAGAAAGTGATGAGCAGAGTCGCAAGGCCATCGTGCCTTCCTTGGTATCACCCAGCAGCACCTCGCCTTCGCTGGCTTTAAGCGTGATGTCGAAGTCGAGCAGCTTCTCGCTTTCCGGCAGTGCGGTGACTGTGATTTTGCGCATGTCAGTCATGATGCATTTGCCGTCGTGCGTGACCCATTTCGTGTCCGCCGTGAAGCTTCCTTTGTTGCCTTCGGATTTGGTTTCGCCAAAGGCGACGTGCTCCTGTTTTCCGAAGTCCTTTTTCTCCGTCCAGAAATCCATGCCGTTCACCAAGCCGTGGGCGAACCACAGCGAACGATGGTGCGGATGATCCCAAGGCTTCTCCTCCGGCAGGTCTTTCACCATCGGGAAGTTCCGCACCACGCTCTCACCGGCCGCGCCGATGATCGGATACATGAATGGCCGCGGCGTGTCCTTCACGACGTATTCGCTGAAGAGCTTGCCGTCGATCTCGACACGCAAACCGGCATCGCTGGGTTTCAGCGCAACAGTCTGTGAGAACAGCGGCGCAAGGGGGAGCGCGAGGAAGAAAAGTATGGAGAATAATCGCATATCGATCCGTAAATGGTGGACGAGGTAGAACGAATATCCAGAGTCATTTCTATCACCCCGCTTCAGCGAATCGGCTCCGGACACACATCGCGGCGCTGACACTTTTCACAGAAATCGCCCACGAAAAATTGGTCGGCGAACGCCATCAGGCCGCGCAGATGATCCTCGTCTTCAGTGACAAATCCAGCTTCAAAATTTCGCCGGGTTTCTGATTTCGCGCCCATGCCGGCACCGGTGAGATTCGCCGAGCCGACGTAAGCTTTGCGACCGTCCGCGATCACGACCTTCATGTGCATCCGGGGGCAGAGGATGCGCTCGAAGGCGTCGCTCTCGATGAACTCGGGGAATTTATCAAAGTCTTCGCGAAACCGCGGCCCCGGTTCCTTGGCATGCACCAGTCGGATTTCCACGCCCTCGCGCAACTTGCCCGCCAGTGTTTGCAGAAACGGCACGAAGCGTCCGCCTTCGTGTTCCGTGAACAAGTCCTTCAGGTCCGACGTGAAGATCCAGAGAAAGCGCCGCGCCTCCGGCACGATTCCGCGGATCACTGCATCATAAGTGTCGGCATTGAGCACGAGTTGCATGGCCGCTGACAACATGCGCGGACTTGCGCGATCTGCAATCAGCGTCAGCGGTCCATTCGAGCAGCATGGGCGTCCTCGCCGTGACCAGTGCTTTAGGCATTCTGCCCGAAGCCCCGACAGGCAGAATGCCCGTCCAACTGGACACAGACGAGGACGCCCTATGCTACTGGGCGCGGCCCTCCGATTCAGGTTCAGGTTCCTAATTACCCTCCGACCTTGATTTCGGAGCCGTAGCGGGTTTGTCGGCGCCTACTTGTTGGGCACCTTTGATAATTTGGTTTCTAATTTCAGTGATTCTCTTGGTATAGTCCTTGAGGTTGCCCTTCTCTAATGCAACCTCGCATTGCTTCAATGCGAGATCGTATTGCTGATTATTATGATAACACAGGATCTTCGACCAATGGGCACGGGCGACCTCTTCACTCCCAGCTGGAAACTTTTCAATGATTCGATCATAGAGTTCAATGGCACGCTTGGAGTCGAATACACTTACGTCTTCGATAATTGCCATCACTGTATTTGACGAGAGACCAACAGAGTTGGTCACGTTCATTCCAAACTTCTCATCGAAAGAGATCGCCCCGAGCATGCTGAGAATTTCTTCGAATGAGTATTCACCAAGCTTATAGAGTGCACGATAGGCACCGTCCCGAACAGCGG
>JANNQW010000030.1:0-3320 GCA_031400955.1 Verrucomicrobiota bacterium | reverse complement strand
CTGAAAATCTCCATGTCACGGTGAGGATGCATGGGAAAACCGCCACCGGGGGCAATTTTATCTTCATTGATCACCCGCAGACTGCGAAAGTGCATGTGCTTCGGATCATGATAATCGGCAAAGCTGAATGTGAAACGAGAGTCAAGCCAGCCGTGATCAGCATGGCCGCGGTCATTGGATTTTCGGACGGTAAAATTCATAAGTCGCAATCATACCTACGTCATGCACGCGACTGAGGTTGCCGAAACTATTTTCTTAATGCAGTCAGAGCTTGATCTCCTCACCGGTGCTGGCGCTGGCGATGATCACTTGCTCGCGATTGCTGGTTGGATCCGTGCGGAAGGTGAGCTTTGCCAGATGTTTCCGTTCCAGATCAACGAGGATCTGATCATCCTCGTTGCGCAGGCGCTGCATGACATCGGGATGGATGACAACGAGCACATCGCGCTGGTTTTCGGGAAGGCGTGGCAGCACCGAAGCAAGGCGGCGCTGGAGTTCGACGCTCATGGTGAGCGGCGTCTTGATCTGTCCGTGGCCTTTGCACTGCGGGCACGATTCGAAGAGCGCATCACTCAGGCTTTCGTTCAGGCGCTGGCGCGTCATCTCCATGAGACCAAACTGCGAGATCGGAAGGATCTGGGTCTTGGCTTTGTCGCGCTTGGTGTGGTCCGCCATCATTTTGTAAACGGCCTGCTGATCCTTACGGGCTTTCATGTCGATGAAGTCAACTACGATGAGTCCGCCCATGTTGCGGAGTCGAAGCTGACGCGCGACCTCCGCCGCGGCTTCCATGTTGGTCTCGAACAGCACCTTGTCCATGTTCCCTGAACCCTTGTTGCGCCCGGTGTTGACGTCGATGGCGACAAGAGCCTCGGTCTGGTCAATCACGATGTAACCGCCACAGGGCAGCGAGACCTGGCGGAAGAAAGCGGTGTCTATCTGCCGCTGGATGTTGTAGCGATCAAAGATCGCCCCCGGTCCGGTGAAGTGAGTAATGCGGCGGCGGGCGCGGCGGGAAATTTGTTCCGCCATCGCCTGCATGCGCAACACCGTGGCCTGATCATCGCAGACGACTTCGTCCACTTCCTCGGTGAGGAAATCACGCACCGTGCGCTCCATGACATCAGGCTCCTGGAAGCAGCACACGGGCGCATTCTTGGTGTCGCGCACTGCAACGATCTCACGCCATTGCTCCAAAAGAATGCTCAAATCGCGAATGATATGGCGGGCTCGCTTGCCCTGCGCCTCAGTGCGCATGATGAGGCCGACACCTTCCGGCAGGCTGAGCTTCTCAATGATGGCGCGGAGACGGGCACGCTCCTTCGGATCGTCAATTTTGCGCGAGATGCCGCAAGAGTCATTCAGCGGCATAAGCACCAACAGGCGCCCGGCCAGGGAAATGTTAGTGCTGACGCGCGGTCCCTTGTTGCCCACCGGGCCTTTCGATACCTGCACCATGATTTCGGACCCGATGGGATAGAGGTTCGGAATATCCTTGGCGGTAATCACTTTCTGCTTTTTCCGCGCGCCGCCACGGTTGACTTCTTCCAGGCCGGCGTCCAGCGCAGCCGGAATCGCATCCCAGAAATGAAGGAAGGCATTTTTCTCAAGACCGATGTCAACGAACATGGCCTTGAGTCCCTGCTCGATGTTCCTGATCCGCCCTTTGAAGATGCTGCCGACGAGGTGCGCGGCTCCGACGCGCTCAATGGAGTATTCCTCAAGCACCCCGTTTTCGAGCAGCGCGACCCGGTTTTCCAGTCGCTCGCAGTTGATGATAATGCGGGTTCCGCTGGTGAGATCTTTTTTCCCGGTGAGCAGTTCCTTGATACGTTGAACAAATTGCAGTGCCATAAGTAGTCTTTGTGTAGCTGGTTGATGTCTAAAATGCTTTAGCGCCCTAGGAGTCGCCCGAAAATTCGGCGCAACCCGCCGTCCTGAGTTGGGGGCGCCTGAACCTTGCCGGCGCGCCGGGGCTGTTGCTTATTGTTGATCGCGCGGGAACCTTCCGCATCCGCGTCATGCTTGATGTTGGCCGGCAGTGTTTTCGCAGCGTCAGCTCTTGTCGGACGCGGGACGTCGGCATCGTTGCCGGTGTCGTTATCCTGCTCGTGCTGAGCGAGCGCGACCGGCGCCACGCCATCAAAGGAGACCTGCTGGATCTGGTTAAAGTTGCCTTGGACTTCCTTCACAGGCGCGAGGGCCACGGTATAATTTTGGTCAAGCGCAAGTGCCTGTTCCATGACGCGCTTAGCGATGGGTGCGGAACAACCACCACCCGACTTCCCTCCCTGAAGGAAGATGCAGATGGCATACTTCGGTTTCACATAGGGGGCGAAACAGATGAACAGCGTGTGGTTGTCCTTCTCCGAGCTCACGCTGCCGTCCCGATGGGTTTCGAGGCGCCAAAACTGGGCGGTGCCGGTCTTGCCGGCAACCTCCACACCGGGAATACGCGCCGCTCTTGCGGTGCCACCGTCCTCATTTACTACCTTCCACATGCCCTTGCGCACGAGTTCAAGCTTCTGCGGCGTGAGGCCGGACTCTGCGAAGTTGCCCCTGATCTCTGGACGCTGCTCGCGCACCAATTCATTGCCATCCATCACTTTCTTAAGCAGGTGCGGCTTGTAGCAGGTTCCGCCGTTCCCCACTGCGGCGGCGACACCTGCCATTTGCAAGGGGCTGGCAGCCACATCTCCCTGGCCGATGGAGGTGTTGGCCGTGTAAGCGTTGTTTCCAGTGGGCCAGGTTTCTCGCGGCCGGTGAACCTTGAGCCACTTGGGGGTCGGCAGCACTCCGCCGTCTTCATCGCCGAGTTCAATACCAGATTTCTGTCCGAGACCGAACATTTTGCCTGCCTTCTCGATGTTGCTGATGTTGGCTCGGTTGCCGTATTGGTAGAAGAAACAGTTGCAGGAGACCTTCACCGCTTCGCTCAGTCCCAGCGTGCCGTGGGAGCCGCCCTTCTCAGCAATCCAGCACTTCATGTATTTGTTGCCATACTGGACGCCGCCGGAACAGTTGAAGTGATCCTTCTCACAACCGGCGAGAATCCCGGCAAAAGCAATCATCACCTTGTAAGTCGAGCCGGGCGCGTAAGCGTGCACCGCGCGGTTGTAGAGCGGATTGACTGCGTTCTGCATGTAGACGGCGAAGTCATCCTTGCTGATCGCCGGGATGAACTTGTTCGGATTGTAGGACGGCACGGAAGCCATGGCTATCACGTCGCCGTTAGCAGGATCGAGCACAACGACGGCACCGCGGCCGATTGCGGGCTGGCTCTCGCGCAGCGCGCGCTCCGCGATGTATTGGATGCGCGC
>JANNQW010000029.1:0-1919 GCA_031400955.1 Verrucomicrobiota bacterium | reverse complement strand
CGCGTGATGGCTCATGGTGCTGAGGTTGCCGATGCGAATGCGCACGCGTTCGCCCTTTTTCGCCAGCATCGACTGGGTGCCGGGATAGCTCCGGCCATTGAACGTGAACACATTCATCTCCGTCATTTCATTGGGGTCGGGACGACGTGCGCCAACTTCGATCTTCCATTCGCTGAGCATGTATGCGTAGTCGCGATCGGGCGGATTTTTCTCCGGCTCTTTCGGATGGATGATGAACAAGCCCATCATGCCGAGCTGCATCTGGGTCATCTCGTCGTGATGGCTGTGATACATGAAGGTGCCGTGCTGCTTGAGCGTGAATTCATACTTGAACGTTTCGCCAGGCTGGATGGACTTCTGGCTGATGCCACCCACTCCATCCATTCCGCTGGGCAAAAGCAAACCATGCCAGTGCACAGTGGTGGAAGCGGGCAGCCGGTTGGTGACGTAGATGCGCACGTGGTCACCTTCCACCGCCTCGATCGTCGGGCCATGAACGCGGCCGTTGTAACCCCAGCATTCCGCAACCAGGCTCGTATGACCGTTCATGGCCGGTATAAATTCATGCGTCACTGGTTCCGCGATCAAATGAAAAACTTTCACGCCGTCCACCATCTTCCACGGCAGTGTCGCCCCGTTCAATGTCGTGACCGGTTTGTAATTGATTCCGGAGGGTGCAAATATTTCCGTTGTCCCGGTGCTCTTGGCGACCAGACCGGGAGGAGCCGCCACCTTCGGGCCGTGCGCACCGTGACCTGCGTGGTTGTTGTGTTTCGCGTGATCAGCTGCATCCGCCTGGCGAGCGAACAGACCTGCGCCGGCCAGCACACCAACCCCGGTGACGATATCCCGCCGGGTGAGAGAAGCCTGTTTTGGTTTCATAAGTATTTAGGGGGCGAGTTTGTGGGATGGATTCAGTGATGCACCGGTGCTGCCTTGCCGTCGACCCGGCCGCCCACCGCGCGCTCCAGCGCAACCCGCGCCAGCCAGTAGTCGCGCAGCGCTTCGACCGCGCTGCGTTCCGCACGAAGTTCGCGCTCCTTGGCCGCCAGCAGTTCGAAGTTTGACTTTTGCATCGCGTTGTAGTGCAGCAGCGTCTCGCGAAGAATCTCCTGCTGGTTCGGCAGCAGCTTGCCCTTGGCAAATTCTGCCGCACGCCGTGCAGCCACGAGCGCAGCCAGAGCTTCGCGCACTTGCGAGCGCACGTCATCTTCCAACGCCGCCACTTCCTCCACTGCCTGCCGCTTTTCGGCGGATAGCTTGGCAAGTTCGGCACGACCGCGTTTGAATAGCGGAATCTCGATGTCCGCCGTGGGGCCGGTCAATTGCGTGCCGTCCGGTTCGCGCTCGGTGTTTACCCCGAGATTCAGGCCGGGAATGAGCCGTGTTTTCGTCTTCATGGCCAGCGCCTGTTCCGATTGCGCGACCCGGCTGCGGGCGATCGCGAGATCGAGCCGCTGGACCAGGGCTCGTTGCTCCAGCGATGCGCGAGAGGGTTCCCCGCCCGGCAGCTCTGGCAGCTTCGGCGCAATGGTCCACTTGGCCCCGCTCACGCCCATGAGACGATTCAGTTTTTGGCGCCGGCTTTGTGCCTGGGCGCGGGCCTTGCTGATCTCAAATTCGATTTCGAGCGAAGCGGTCTGCTGCTCCTTCAATTCCAGATCGTTGATGTTGCCTGCGGCATGGAGGCGTTTCGCAAGTTCAGCGGCGGTCGATTGAACTTCCGCGACAGACTGGAGCCGTTTCAGCAACTGCTCGTCGCCCTGCAAGTTATAGAATGCCTCGCGTGTTTCGCAGGCCAGCTCCGTGACCTCGCGAGTGATGCGGAGCCGCGTCTGATCGAGCTGGCGCTGCGCGATCTTCTTTCTCGGAGAAGTCAGCAGGAGATCGAGTATTTCCTGTGCCAAGCCAAACTCGGG
>JANNQW010000028.1:0-3552 GCA_031400955.1 Verrucomicrobiota bacterium | reverse complement strand
CGGCGGCTCGAGGCGCTCAACGAGCCGGACGATGCCACCGGCGAAGTGGAGGAGATGAACGGCTTCTTCCGCCGCTACGCGCTCGCAGCTTGAGAGGAGAGCAAGGCCCCAGTGGAGGTTCGCCTCCGCCAGGGCGATGAGGCTACCGTTCCGGACGATATATCCATACGCAACACCCCTCTTCACCGCTTAGAGTCCCGTCATGCCCGAGTTTGTTTCATGGAGAAGCTACATGCAGTTCGCCGCCTCCGTTGCCAGAGATTGGCGTTATGCACGCACCGCAGACCAGCAAGCATTTCTCGATGCGGTTTTGGACAGCGCTCTCAAGAGGCAAGAGGTTGTGCCCGCCGGGGCGGAACTTTGGCGTGCGCAGATCGGGCACGAATGGCGACCGATGGACCTTTATGGCAGTGAGGACACCGAGGAGATTCCTTCCCCTCATCCGTTCGACCGCATGAAGCCGCTGCCGTTTCAAGCGATGGAGGGACGCGCAAATCCGAAGGGGATACCGTGCCTCTACACGGCGAGTCATCAGGAAATAGCGATTGCAGAGGTCCGACCTTGGGTCGGGGCGCTCGTTTCGTTGGCGACTCTCAGGACGAAGAAAGCGCTACGGATTCTAAATTGTTCGTCGGCAAACCCCGGATTCCCATTTCATCTCGATGAGCCTGCTTCGGACGAACGCGAAGCGGCAAACTGGCAATTGATTGCTCAAGCCTTCTCGCAGCCTGTAACGCGAAACGATTTGCTCGCCGACTATGCTCCGACACAAATCCTCGCCGAAACATTTCGTCGAGCAGGGTTCGACGGCATTGCATACCACAGCGCGCTCGGTCTTGGGCACAATGTCGCCATCTTTGACTTGAACGGCGCCGATGTCGTCCGCTGCCAGTTGTTCAGGGTCAAATCAGTAAGCATCGTTTCAGAAGAGGCTGGTTAGTGCTGGCGTGGATCGGCGAGGAACGTCGTCACCAAGTCGCTCGGGAATTGATAGTTTATCGGCGGACCGAGGAGAGACCAATAGGGTGGCCGCTTTGCAGAAAGCTGCATATCGCATCCGCGAAGGTGCTTGTAGGCAAAGAAAGTCGTGAATGCTTTCAAAAGGAAAACCCGGTCGTGCGGAGATTCAATTGGAGTTGGCTCCTTTCCAACCCACTCATCACCGATCATAATGTCCTTCGCCGAGTATGATGCTCTGCGGATCGAATGTGGCAAAGCGTATGGTGACGAATCGATCTCAACGATCTCTGTGCAAAGGCGAGGTGGACCATCCACCCAGAAAAGCGCCTCGGGAAAATGCGCAAAGTTGATTTCTGCTACTTCGATTACCTCACCACGCGTCGTCTTAACTCTGCATCCCACGTCACCGTTTACTGGAATCAACGATTCGGCCTTCGCATAGAGGGCGTCAGGTAGACGAGGTGGTGCTTCTGAGAATCTTCGATACATCTCTGCCTTCGCGTCGCCGATGTGAAACATTTCCGAGCCATTCTCTTGGAGGTAGAAGAGATCGTAGCAGTGCTTGCATGCCCAAAACGACCCTCGGCGCAAATCTTCGCAACGATACAGGCTTCTGGAGAAGAAGCGGAGTTCCGCCGAGTCGCCTTCCACCGCCATCTTCCAATTAAACGCCCGAATGCCGCTTCCTGAACAAACTGGACAGCCTTCAGCCATATGCACGATGCGATGCTATCGCTGGTCGCTTGGCTGAGGGGCAAATTCTTCCGGCGTGAGCACGGCGATATTCCGGGGGTTGCCAAAGTCTGCCTTGTTCCGCGTGAGTATTACATCGGCGCTGCAATTTACCGCGGCGCTAAGTTGCAGCGCATCCTCGAAATCATTCAGCCCGAATTCGACAGCGCGAAGCGCGTCAACATGGCTGACGGGAGCAACCGTGGTGATGCTAAGCAAGTGACGAATGAACTCGACTGTCTTTTCTCCGCCGCGATCACGGCGCAAGATGTAGAAGAGGTTGGAGAGGGTATGCCATGAGATGCGCATCTCGTCGGATTCGGCCTCGCACTTTTCCAGCGCGCGTTTGCTGCCCTCAAACAGACCGGGACGCCGCAGGGCGACATCCAGAATCACGTTCGTATCCAGCAGGACGCGCACGGCTACTTCGCGTGCTTGCCAAGCAGATAGGCGAGCCGCGGATCATCGCCTACGGATTCGGGTAGCGAGAATGCCCCCGCCCACTTTCCGAGGAACTCGCTGACGGAGCCGCGATGACGAATATCGGCTGAATCCGGCAGGAGCGTGAGCAGACCTGAGCCTTTTTGAGGCAATGGTTCCGATCCGCGCGGGATCACGCGGCCGTGGTCAATTTCGACTTCAAGTGTCACGAGGCTCATATTTGGACAGTAACCAATGCGGTGGCGAAACGCCAGCGTAGGTATTGCTGTCGCCACGGATTGCTTTCCCCTCACGAGAAATCCTTCGACAAAATGAACAAACACCGCTGCGCAATCGGAGTGTGTCCGCACGCTGCGCCCACCATTTTCAACCGAACCAAAACCATGAACACCAAAGACCTCATCCGCCTCGGCGTGCCTGTTGGCGAGCCGATCAAGCTCGCGCACGAGTTCATCCAGAACTTCATCGCCCAGGGCAAGGACGGTGCGCTGCTTGAGGCCGAGATTTTCAACATCGTCGCCAATCCGCCGGCATTCTTCGCCGATGAACTGCGCGCGCCTATGGCTCGGGCGATCTATCGTCCGGCGTTCACGCCGCGCGCGGAACTCGCGCCGTGGCGTCAGTGGGGCGAGGGCCTCGAAGCCGAGGCCGTGAAGCAAATGGCCAATGCGTGTGCGCTGCCGGTCGCGGTGGCAGGTGCGCTCATGCCGGATGCGCACGTGGGCTACGGCCTGCCGATCGGCGGCGTGCTTGCGACGGACAACGCGGTGATTCCTTACGCCGTCGGCGTGGACATCGCGTGCCGCATGAAGCTCACCGTCTATGATCGCAAGGCGAACACCCTCGCCGGCCAGCGCGACCGTCTCGCGAACCTCATCGAGAGCGAGACGCGCTTTGGCATGGGCTGTGAGTTCAAGGAGCGCCGCGAACACGACGTGATGGACGAAGACTGGACCGTCTCGCCTGTGACGCAGCGCCTTCACGACAAAGCGTGGAAGCAGCTCGCCCTTCGGGATCGGGAAATCACTTCGTCGAATTCGGCGCGTTCACCGTGGACGCGGAGCAGCATGGCGGCTGCGATTTTGCCCCGATGCTCGCTCGCAATTCCCTTGCGCCTGAAAGGTGATTCGCCTACGTTCACTGAATCATGAATGCGCCTCTCAATTTGCCGTCGAAAGTGCCGGTTGGGATTTGGATTCGAGTCTCGACGGATGACCAAGCCAAGGGCGACAGTCCCGAGCATCATCTGGAGCGCGCGAAGCTCTATGCCAAAGCGAAGGACTTCGAGGTGCGCGAGGTGTATGACCTAGCAGGCGTCAGCGGCAAGTCGGTGAAGGAACACCCGGAGGCGAAACGGATGCTCGCCGACGTGAAGCGCGGTCACATCAAGGGGCTCGTATTTTCCAAGCTCGCGCGCTT
>JANNQW010000027.1:0-1816 GCA_031400955.1 Verrucomicrobiota bacterium | reverse complement strand
ACTTTGCCGCCATCAACTTGCCACGCGACCGCAGGATCAGGCCGATCTTTTTCTGACCCCGGCTGGATGGCAGCGAGCCTGCGAGATCGTTCGCAACCACCGGCTCTGGGAACTCTACCTGACCAATGCCGCCCACATCGCCGCCGACCACGTTCATGAAGATGCAGAAAAAATCGAGCATGTCCTAGGGGAGGACACTGTGCGCGAACTGGTGCGGCGCTTGAACTTCGCCACGCACGATCCGCACGGCAAAATCATTCCCGGTCTGGCCGACATGCAGTCCGGCCTTCCTTCCGTCACTCGTGGCGGACGCGCCGTCGGATTCGGCTCTGATACCTGACACTTCCGCGCATGTCCTTTATTCCGCCATTTGATTTTCACCGGGTCATGATCGAGCCCTGGGCCGAGAACGGCGCGCTCTATGGCTGGATCCTGGCGATGGGAATTCTGGTGGGCATCGCGTGCGGTCTCGTGGGAAATTATCTACTGCTCCGGCGCATGGCTTTGGTGGGCGACGCCATCAGCCACAGCGTCCTGCCGGGACTGGTGGCGGCGTTCATGCTGACGCATTCGCGCAACATTCCCGCCATGTTTGCCGGGGCACTGGTTGCAGGACTGATCACCGTGGGGTTGATCGAGTTCATCCATAAGAAATCGCGAGTGAAGCCCGACGCGGCCATCTGCATCGCCTTCACGACGCTCTTTGCGCTGGGCGTGGTCATGACCAGCTTGATCGACAAGGGCGGCCTGCACATTGATGCCGAATGCATCCTCTACGGTGAGATCGCCTTCGTCCCGCTGGAGCCGCCTGTGGAATGGTTCGGTGTCGCGCTTGGTCCGCAACCCGTGCTCCTGATGGCGGGAGTGACGTTGGCGGTGGTGGGACTCATCGTCGTGTTCTACAAGGAATTGCTCGTGAGTTCCTTCGACCCCGGTCTGACCACGTCGCTTGGCTTCAACGCCACGGCGTTGCATTACGGACTGATGGCCGTGCTTTCCGTCGTGGTGGTCAGCGCCTTCGAAGCGGTGGGCGCGGTGATGGTCGTGGCCATGCTCATCATCCCCGGCATGACGGCGGCGCAACTGTCGTCGCGTCTGCCTGTGCGCCACGGGCTCGTGGTGGCTCACAGCGGGATCAGCAGTCTCGCGGGCCTGCACCTGTCCGTCTGGCTCAACTGCTCCATCGCCGGCGCCATGGTGGTGGTGGGCGCGCTGCTCTTCGTTTTAGCCTGGATGTTCAGCCCCAGTGAAGGGCTGGTCTGGCGCTGGCTGCTGCGGGGAAGTGACAGGAGCGGAGATGAAGAGTCCGTCGCTCCGTCGGGCAAGTGAGCGCAGCTCCGGTAAGCTGCTCATGCGGCGCGTCTGATTTTTCCCCTGGATTTTCCTAGCGGGAACTTATCAGGCATTCTTTTTTTTGACCGGCGCGACGGGTGGCGCAGGTTTCGTGGTCGCCATTTTCGCCGCGCCAAGTTTGTTGTTCATGCTCATGCGGTCGACATCATCGAGAGTGTCATGTGACAAATCGAAGGCACTTAGCGGGCCTCTGGGATTGGCCTTGTAGTCGGCCTGCATGGCTTTCATTTCGTCGGGGCTGATTTCAAAGTTGCCGTCCTTGTCGTAGGGCTTGATCAAGTCCACGGCGGCTGTGTCCACCGTTATCGCCGCAAGCGGTTTTTTCGCTGCTGGCTTTTTTGGCGCCGGCTTTTTTTCGTCAGCGGCGTGAGTCATGACCGGGAGGCAGAGAATTGCGACAAGGGTTAAGTAATGGAAGAATGCTTTCATGGTTTTGGTGGTTGATGATTGATCGGATAATGGC
>JANNQW010000026.1:0-3655 GCA_031400955.1 Verrucomicrobiota bacterium | reverse complement strand
CGCACCGTCCGGTGAATGGACCAATCATGGGCGGCTGACGATGCAGTCCCCACTGGCAATCGTTCCGCTTTTGCCACCGGTGGAGACGATCCGTATTCCATCGATCAGCCTGCTCTGGGTGATATTTGGTTTGATTATGATCTTTTTTCGGATGCGCGTGATTCAAAAAAACCCCAGTCAGCTGATTGTGTTGACCGCAGGCATCGTCATCGGCGCGGTCATCTTGTGGCCGCTGGCAGCGGTGAACATCGCGCCGCCATGGAGAGCCGTCGCTCCCGTGTCGAAGGACCAGGCGGAGCGTATTTTGACACCCTTGTTGCGGAACGTTTATCGCGCATTCGATCAGCGGCAGGAGAGCGCAATCTATGATGTTCTCGCCCGCAGCATTGAGGGCGATTTATTACCGCGTGTCTACCTGCAGACTGTCAACGCTCTCACGCTCGATGCACAGGATGCCACCCGCGCTCGTGTCACCGATCTAGGTGTGCAGGTCGACTCGGTGCGCATGATCCCGAGGTTGCGGGGCTTTATCGCGGATGTGCAATGGACTGCGCTCGGCACGGTTGGGCATTGGGGACATCAGCACCAGCGTGTGAATCGCTATACTGCAAAGGTCACCGTCGAAGCGATTCCAGTGGGGGACACCAAGCTGTCAGAATGGAAGATCGTTGCGCTGGAAGTGGAGCAGGAGACGAGGATTTGATCATTACATCGACAATGCGCGATTAACCACGATACTGTTCAAGGTTTATCCCGTGAGGTGAGGGTGTAGTAGGTTGAAGGTTTCGCTGGCACAGTATCTCCGGCCTGTGTGTCCTGGCGCTTCCAGTCCGGGTTCATCGCACTGGAACTGAGTGCGGTGATCCGCCGGATCCCGGCGGCTTCACACAGGCTGAAAGCCTGTGTCACTCCGCTTCAGTCCCGCTTGATCCATACCCGCTCTGCGGTTACAAAGCGCTCATGAGCATCCCCGCCCTCGAACCCGTCGGCTCGCACGTTTCTCTTTGGGGTGAAGGCCCGCTGTGGCATCGCGACCGTTTGCTTTACGTGGACATCGAAGGTCACAAAATACTTTCGTTCGATCCAGTAACAGCGCAGGAAAAGGTATGGGACGTGGGCCAGCGCGTGGGCACTGTGGTGGCACGGCAAGGTGGGGGACTGGTCTACGCGGGAGATCACGGGTTTTTCTTTCTCGATGAAGCCACGGGAATAAGCACGCCTGTTGCCGATCCGGAGGCAGACATTCCCGGCAATCGCTTCAACGACGGCAAGTGTGATCCCGCCGGTCGTTTCTGGGCGGGCACGATCCCGTTGGCGCACCGCAGGCCGGAGGCGGCGCTCTATTGCATGGCGGCGGATCATTCCGTAACGAAAAAGTTTTCGCCTGTCACCGTGTCCAACGGCCTCGTCTGGACGCGCGACACGCGCACCATGTTTTATATCGACTCGCCGCGGAAGAACTTGCTCGCATTCGACTTCGACGTGGCGACCGGTGCCATCGGCAATGAGCGCATCGCCTTTGATCTCTCTGGATTCGTGGGCACTCCTGACGGCATGGCCATCGACGCCGATGACCGCGTCTGGATCGCCTTCTGCCACGGTAGCTGCATTCGGGCATTCGACACCCGCACCTGGAAATGCGAGGCGGAAATTGCCTTGCCGTGCCGTGAAGTTACTGCCTGCGCGTTCGGCGGCCCGGGATTGACCGACCTCTACATCACCACCGGCATCCCGAAGGACAACGTGGAGCCGCTGGCTGGAAGACTTTTCATTGCGCATCCAGGCGTGACCGGTGCTGCGTGTCATGCTTTTGCTGGATGACTTAAAGCAGTGGTTGCTGCTTGCGGATCCGATGAAGATTGGTGTTTGAACTTTGAGCTTTCCACAGCTAGGTGATTCATTATGAGCAAACTCACAGGAAGAATCGCGATTGTCACCGGCGCCGGGCGCGGGATTGGAAAAGCCATTGCTGAACGATTCGCCGTCGAAGGTGCGAAGGTCGCAGTCATCAGCCGCACCGAGGCCAACTCGCAAAGCGCTGCGGAGGCAATCAATGCGGCGCATCCCGGTGCGGCAAAGGCCTACGCGGTGGATATTGCGGACTTCACTGCGGTGACTGAACTGGGCAAGCGCGTCATTGCCGACTTGGGCGGCGCGGACATTCTGGTGAACAACGCGGGTGTCACGCGCGATGGACTGGCGCTGCGTATGAGTGATGAAGATTGGGACACGGTGCTGGATACGAACCTCAAAGGCGCTTTCAACGCGGTGAAGGCATTCCAGCGCAGCATCCTGAAATCCAAGTTTGGGCGCATCATTAATATTAGCAGCGTCATCGGCTTGATCGGGAATGCCGGTCAATGCAACTACGCCGCGAGCAAGGCCGGACTGCTTGGATTCACCAAGTCACTTGCTCGCGAGTTCGCGGGACGCGCCATCACGGTGAATGCCATCGCGCCGGGCTTTATCGTCACCGACATGACGAATGAGCTGAACGACCAGCAGAAGGAGGGAATCTTGAAACAAGTTCCGCTGGGAAGTTTTGGTCAGGCCGAGGATATTGCAAATGCGGTGGCGTTTCTCGCGAGCGATGAGGCGCGCTACATCACTGGCCAGACGCTGGCTGTTGATGGCGGGATGGTGATGTGAAGTGGATCGGTGTCCTAGGATTTCAGGTGTAGTCCGCGTGTCCTCACGCGGTCAGTCCTGCAAGCTGCTTGGTGCTGTGCATTGTGACCGCGTGAGGACACGCGGACTACTTCACTTCACAACCGGACTGGTCGCGAGCTTCTTAAAATCGTCTGCGGCCTTGGCCATGGCGGCCTTGGGGCCGGTCATCTTGATGAAGACGTTCGATTGATCGCCAGCGAGAATCGCGCCGTAGAGTGTGTAGTCAGGGCGCGGAGTTTTGGTCGCACTCATGGCACCGCCGTCGAGGAAGGTGCCGTTGGCTGTTAGCAGGATGACTTTGGTGGTGCCAAAGGTGAGTTCCTCTTGCTTCACTTCGGGTTTTCCCTCGAACTGGCTGATCCAGCGTGTGATGTTGGCCTCGATGCCGCCGCTGGGGCCGCCAAAGTCGTAGAACTTGGCTTCAATGGGTGTGCCGCCTTCGATCGGCCAGGCGAGAACGGCCTTGGTCATCATGCCGGCGTTCTCTGCTTTTTTCCAAGGTGAGGCGATTATGAAGTCGAACTGGCCGACCTTGAGTTTTTCGTCTGCGGCAAAAACGGAAGTTGTTGCGAGGAGGAAGGAGAGGATAAATTTCATGGGCATAGGAAGACGGTGGCTGACTTGAATTTGAGGACAGAAAAAGACCGTCCACAGAGACGCCAAAAAATTTCTTGAGGATTATTTGGTGACCGTGAGCACGCCGTTCATCATGAGCGCGTGGCCCGGGAATGTGCAGATGTAGGGATACTCACCCGCTTCCAAAGTGAGTTCAATGAAGCCGCTCTGACCGGGCTGGATGAGCTTGGTGTGCGCGATGATGTCGGGAGATTCGGGCACATAGTCTTTGGCCATCCCATTCGGATCGCTTATCATGGCATTGGCCAGGGCGATGACCTTGTCTTTGGTGCCGGGCTTGAGAACCATGATGTTGTGGGGCTGCGGGATCGCGCTCTTGTTGTCGAGGGTGATCTTGATTTTACCTGCC
>JANNQW010000025.1:0-7406 GCA_031400955.1 Verrucomicrobiota bacterium | reverse complement strand
GATGCAGCAGCGCTTGCGCGGGTCCGGCGGAAGCGGAATGGGAGGAAGATAAGATGCGCCGCCTGCTTCATCCATCACGCAACGGCGCCGCATTCACGCTCATCGAGATCATGGTGGTTCTCGTGATCATCGCCGGCCTGGTCGCGCTGATCATTCCCGCCGGTGATCGCGTGCTCCATCGCGCCAGAGCGGCGAGCTGCATAAACAACCTGCGTAATCTCGGCAGCGCCTTGAACCTGTATCTGTCCGACCACAACAACACCATGCCGAATCTTGTAATCGCGCGTGAAACCATCGGCACCGATCCACCAGCGATCGATACCGCATTCCTGCCATACACGGAAGACGCGAAGGTTTTTCGCTGTCCCGCTGACTCGAAGAAACTCTGGGAAAAGACTGGCACCAGCTACATCTGGAACAGCCTGTTGAACGATCAGAACGTGACCTCGCTAAACTTTTTTGGCTTCGTGAAAAGTAACAGCCGCATCCCAGTCATGAGCGACAAGGAGAACTTCCACAAATATCGCGACGTCGAGGTGAACATCCTCTATGCCGATGGCCATGTCGCGAAAGAGATCCAATTTACGGTGGAAGAAAAGTAAATAGCCAGCTGAGAGTAAAAAGCCGCAACTCTTCTTATGAAACTCAGACGCGCGCACATCATCCTGGTTGATATCAGCGGCTACACCCAGTTCATCCACCGACATCGCTTGAGTTTGATCCATGCGGAGCGTATCATCACGGAACTGTTGGAGTGTGTCATCGATGCCTCGGAACATCCGCTAACGCTCAACAAACTGGAGGGCGACGCCGCGTTGTTTTATGCGCTCATCGAAGAGGGCGATGAAGCCAGTGCCAACGAACGCGAGCGACAGAGCGCCGCCATTGTGCTGCGGCAGCTTGAGGGCTTTTTCGCGGCCTTCCGGGCTCGTGAACAGGAATTAGTCAGCGAGTGCACCCTGTGCGCCTGCGAAGCTTGTGCGAAGTCTGGAGATTTACGGCTCAAGATCATCGCCCACACCGGAACAATCTTGTTGAAACGCGTCCGGCAGTTTGAAGAGATCGCCGGCGAAGATGTGATCACGGCCCACCGCCTGCTGAAGAACTCGGTTCCATCCCACGAATATCTGCTGCTGACGGAGCCCTTCCATGCACTCTCCGGAGCGCCGCATGATGTGCCAATGGAAACCTTTACGGAGAACTGCGAAGGCACCGGCGTGATAAAAATTCATGTGCACTATCCATCGGGCGCCTCGGAGGCATCGGCGCGCCCCGCATCATTCTGGCGCAAGCTGAAGACCAACTTCGGGCTGGAGGCTCATCTGGTGAAGCGGCTCTTCATGAAACCGGCCCGACCGTTCCATCATTTGCCGACGACCTCAAAGAACGCAGCAAGTGGGGCTTAAGAACAGCCAGCTTCAATATCCAACTCGGATGCGCGTCCTAGCCGTCACAACCTGCCATCTGGCGGCACGGTAACGACAAAATCTCATTCTCGGGAATATTCATTCGGCTTGCGCCTCTTAAGGTTAACCACATGTTTGTTCCCTAATGAGCGGCAGTCCCCATATTCCTTCGAGCGAGATCACTCCCGAAGTAACTTTCCTCAACCGGCGCTTTTTCATGAAGGCCTCCATCTGGGCGGGCTCAGGTCTGGCCACGGCGGGGCTTTATCGTGCGTTCAGTCCGCGTCCGGAGGTTAAGAACACGGGCACCGCGATTTCCACCATCGCAGAAACAGAACTCCAGACAACGCTTTCGGCGAACGACAAGGCCAACTCATTCACTGAGATCGCGGGCTACAATAATTATTACGAGTTCTCGACTGACAAATCCGAAGTCGCGGCCAATGCGAAGAACTTTGTCACCACACCTTGGAGCGTGCAGGTCGATGGGCTGGTGCAGAAACCGCGCACGTTTGATCTGTCGGATTTGATGAAGATCGAATCCGTCGAGCGCATCTACCGATTCCGCTGCGTCGAGGGCTGGTCGATGGTGATTCCCTGGGTGGGCTTTCCCCTGTCGCGTTTGCTCAACATGGTCGAGCCCACCAGCAAGGCGACGCATGTGGCGTTCGAGACTTATTTCGACACCAAGCAGATGCCGGAGTCACGCTTCGCGGGCATCGCTCTTCCCTATGTGGAGGGCCTGCGACTCGATGAAGCAATGCATCCGCTCACGCTGCTCGCCACGGGTTTATATGGCAAGACGCTGCCCAATCAAAACGGTGCTCCGATCCGGCTCGTGGTGCCGTGGAAGTATGGTTTCAAAAGCATCAAGTCGGTCGTCAAGATCACGCTGACCGACCGCGTGCCTCCGACCACATGGAATCTCGCCAGCGCGAAAGAATATGGATTCTACTCCAACGTCAATCCTGCAGTTGACCATCCACGCTGGTCGCAGTCCCGGGAGCGGCGCATTGGCGAAGGTGGAACCCGTAAGACACTCATGTACAATGGCTATGCGGAACAGGTGGCCCATCTGTATGCCGGCATGGATCTGCGAAAGAATTTTTGATGCACCATGACTTTCAGCTCTGACACCCGTTTCCACCGGCAACTTTTTCTTATCAACGGACTGTTACCCGCGCTGTTGATTCTGGTGGATGGCTTGCGTGGCAAGCTGGGGGCTAATCCTGTCGAGTACGTCACCCGCGCCACGGGTGTGCTGGCGCTGGTGTTTCTGGTCATCACGTTATTGGTCACACCGCTGCGCAAGCTCTGCGGCTGGAACTGGCTGCTAAAGCAGCGCCGTCTGCTCGGTTTGTTTTCCTTCTATTACGGTGTAGCCCATCTGCTGACATATCTCGGGTTTGATCGCGACTGGAAACTGCAAAGTGTTCCGGGCGATATTTACAAACGACCGTTCATCGCCATCGGGATGCTGACCTTCGTGCTGCTGATTCCATTGGCGGTCACCTCCACGAACGCCATGATCAAAAAGCTGGGCGGAAAACGCTGGGCGCAGTTGCACCGGCTGACCTACGTCGCGGCCATCGGCGGCGTGCTGCACTATTACATGATCGTGAAGTCCGACATCTCGTATCCGGTGCTCTTCGGCATCTCGGTCGCTTTGCTGCTGGGGTATCGCGTTTATGTCAGTTTGCAGAAGCCGGCCAAGCCGGCGGCTTGATCAAACAAACATTTTGCGCAAGGCGGCTTCCGGCGCGCGCGAGGCCAGCATCAGCTTGCGGCCATTCTCGTTCCAGGTGACCATCTGCCAGCCGTCGCGGGATTCAAATACAGGCAGCGAGGCGGTGGCTCCGTCAGCTTGAAGAACAGCGAGATGGGCTTCATCAGTGGTGCCGGCCAGCGCGAAACAAATGATGGATGCGGGCTTGCCTTCGATGCGCACGATCTTGCAGCCAAGCGCCTCAAGGATCGACATGCCCTGGGGCAGCGCAGAGGCAGTGGGCGACTTCTCTGATGCCAGCCAGTTGCGGAGCACGGCGACATCGCCGGACCATTTGTCGAGCGGCAGTTTTCCTGCATCGACTTGGGCAATCGCAGCCAGCGCCTCGATTTTCCAATCTGCTGCATCACGATTCAGAAAAAGTGCGGTCGCTCCTGCCAGCAGCGCGACTGATGCCGCGATAGCCATCCAGTATACGGGGCTGAAACGTTTGCGCGCTTGATGCTCGAGTTCCATCGCTTTGACCAGGCGTGAACGCAGGCCCGCAGGCGGCGCGATGTCGGCCAGTGCATTCGCGATTTTATCGTCGAAAGATTTCTGTTCCGCCAGCCAGGCACCAAGTTCAGGATCATGCGCAGCCATTGCGAGCGCCTCGCGCATTTCAGCGGTGTGCTCCTTGGCTGGCAGCAGCGAGACGATCTCCAGCAGTTCACGGGCTTCGTCGCGGTTCATGCGATCCTCCTTTCATCGGGAATAAGGTCGCCGTCATCCGGGTTGATCGCGCTGCGCAGGAGATCGCGAAGGACTTGTTTGCCTCGGGAGAGCCGGGACATCACGGTGCCAATGGGAATGCTGAGAACGGTGGCGATTTCCTTGTAGGGTATTTCTTTGAGATAAAAAAGAATCACGGGCTCGCGATAAACGGGGTCGAGCTTCTCCAGGGCTGACATCAGTGCTTTGCGCTCAATTTTTGGCGGTTCGTCAGGCGGAACATCGCCACCATGGATTTCGGAATCGAACTCCACAACTTCGAAACGCCGGGCGCGACGGGATTGGTTGAGGTGCTCGCGATACATCGTCGTGAAGAGCCAGGTCTTCGCTTTCGACGGATCATTGAGCGTCGAGCCTTTGCGGGCCCATTGTAGAAAAGTATGCTGCGTCAGATCCTCGGCCGCAGCTTGCTGCCGCGTCAGGCTCATGGCAAAGCGGAAAAGCGCGGCGTAATGCTGGTCCACCAGCCGGGCAAAATCTGGAGCAGAATCCATTGGCCCGAAAGGTGCGATGCCCTCCGCCCACGTCAACGAGGAAACCACAGCAATCATGGCCGTCAGCCCGCCCGCTTTTTCAAGAGTTGATCGACCGAGGCCGTGCCGGGGCCGAAGACAAAGATGATGATAGCGGCGAACAAGAAGAGAAATGGAGGCGCGGACACGAAGGCATCAGAATCGGAAAAGATTCCGGTGACGGTCTCGCGATGCGCTGTGAGATAGGCGACGATCATGGTAAAGATCAGTGGCACGGCGGTCAGCCGGGAAAAGAGTCCCACGAGCAGGAACAATCCACCGACACATTCGGTGGTGCCGGCGAGCATGGCCTGCATTTTTGGCAATGGCAGCCCGAGTTCAGCAAAGAAGCCGGTGGTGCGTTCCAGGTTCATCAGCTTGCCTTTTCCAGTCTGAAAGAATTGCCAGCCCCAATAGAGACGAATGGCGAGCAAGAGCGGTGAAGGGAGATACGAGGCCAGCTTGTCAATCAGCGCATTGAGTTTGGTCCAGAGTAATTTCATGATGATGTTCTTGATGAGTGTGGAAGTAGAAGAATTAATTTGTCGGTTTACAGAACCAGCCGAGCGCAGCCCAGTTCTCGAACCAGCCGCGCACCGTGGCTGCCCATTCACGCGAGGAGTCCGCAGTGCTCAATGCGCTTCCGATGGCAGCAGCCAGCGTGGCGCCATTGCGGAGCGAGGTCAGAATGCGGAAGGCCTCGGGCTCGAGCCGCTTGTAGTAGATGGAGTTCTCGAAACGATGGACGGCGATGCGGATGCGGCCGGGCGCCGGTTCTTTCAGGCGCTTCACTGCGATGCGTTCGCGCGCGGAATCTTGCGCGTTGCTGGCCTCGCCACGCAGTCCTTGCTGGCCTCGCTTGGCGGCGAGCGCGAATTCATCGACGGCGTGATTCAGTTCCAGCAGCGTGAGATAGGGTTGAAAACCGAGTTGGAGTTTTTCTGCATCGTTTCCGAGGAGATCGTCCACTTTCATCGCCGGGTAGCACGCTTCATCGAAGGCGAGCGTTTGCGCCCATTCGAAGCGTGCCATGTCGGCTGCGGCGCCAGTGCGCGGCGCGGTGAGCGGGGGATGATTCTCGATGAACTCAACCAGCCGGTTGGGAAGATTGCGCAGAGTCCACGATTCGCTGGGAAGTTCCGTCAGATAAGCCTCGCAGAGCCGGGTGAATTTTTTCTGGCCAAGCAGAGTGCGCAATCCGGGAAGGTCATCGTGCAGACAGTCAAGCACGCGGAACCAGTATTGGCGGTTGTAGATTTCCAGCCGCTCGAAGGAGGTGAGCCGGTCGTTGGGCTTCACGAACGAAGCCACGTAATCGCGCATGGAACCGCCGGCAGGAGCTGTGCGCTGCATGTTGTTCGCGCATGTGAGCGGACGGAACAGCACGCTGCCCATGGCGCGCTGAAAGCTTTTGTAATCCGCTACGCTGCGGATGCTAGACGGTGGCTGCGGCATAATCATGGAGGTAGCGGCTGGCCTTGAGGGCCTCTTGATGAACTTCATCGAAGCTGGGAATGCGGTCGTCCCATTCGAGCAGCGTGGCCGTGGGGCCGCAGAGCCGAATGGCCTCCGCATAAAGCTTCCACACCGGTGGAATCACCGGATGATCGTGAGTGTCGAGAATGTATTTCTCGTAGCGAGTGTGCCCCGCAATGTGGATCTGGCCGACGCGCGCGTGCGGAACATGACGGACGTAGTCGAGCGGATCGAAGGAATGATTTTTCGAGGAGACGTAGATATTGTTTACGTCGAGCAGAATTCCACAGTCCGCGCGTTCCACGACTTCACTGAGGAATTCCCATTCCGTCATGTCGCTCTGATGAAACTCCGCGTAGCTGCTGACATTCTCGACGCAGATGGGCACTTCGAGAAAGTCCTGGGCCTGCCGGATTTTCTGCGCCGCATGTTTAGCCACCGCCATCGTATAGGGCATGGGCAGCAGATCGTGTGTGTAGCGACCATCCACACTGCCCCAGCAGAGATGATCGCTCAGCCATGGCGTCTTGGTGCGTTTCACAAGGTGCTTGAGCTTCTTCAAGTGTTCGCGTTTGAGCGGATCGGCACTGCCGAAGTAGGCGGACACGCCGTGCTGCACGACTTGGTATTGTTCGAGGATCGAGTCCAGCACTTCGAGCGGCCGGCCGCCGTCGACCATAAAATTTTCCGAGATGATTTCAAACCAGTCCACCACGGGTTTCTTTTCGAGAATGTGGCGGTAATGCGGAACGCGCAGGCCGATGCCAATGCCGTAGTTCGTGAAGCCGTTGTGTCGATTGGCGGGCATGGTGTTGGGAAGATAAAGGGATTGAATGAACCAGTCCGTCGGGGGATGGGACCCCGGCGGACGCTGTTGCCTTACAGGATCAGGATTATTTCTTCGGCATCGTGCTGCAGCCGCCCTTGCCCTTGCAGGTATTCTTGCCTTTGCAGCCGGCATCGCCGGTTTTGCAGCCGCCTGCGCCCTTGCATTCGTTATGTCCCTTGCAGGCGTGCTGGCCTTTGTCGGCCATCTTGACGATGGCGCTGCCGGCGTCGGTGGTGGATTTGGCGGAAGCTGAGGAAGCATAGGCTCCACAGAGAAGGCCGGCCACAGCCGCGCTTGCGATCATTTTACTTGTGCTCATGTTATTTGGATGGGTCTTAGTTTTGTTTTTAGTTTGTGTAGGATCAGCGCACTGCGTTGATCCAGGCGTAAGAATCACGACGCCATGTCTTATTCCTAGAATCTGGTAATATTTTTATGAGCGTCGCCGGACATAGCAGGGTGTCACCAAAGCAGTCGATCAGTGCGCTGGCGGGCTCGCTTTCAGTTCCAGTTGCACTGAACCGCGTGAGGACACGCGGACTAGGTTTATTAAGTCCCGCATAATAGGATGACAAGTGTTGAAGTTATGTTATGCTCGGCAGATGAGCATCAGACGTAATCATCTTGAAATGGAGCGGCGGCGCAAGCGCGCTGCCAGATTGTTTGAAAAGGGCGTCGCCCCCGCC
>JANNQW010000024.1:0-4738 GCA_031400955.1 Verrucomicrobiota bacterium | reverse complement strand
AGTGATGAGATTTTCGTCTTAAAAAAAGGAGCCTCACCCAAGGTGATCGGCAATTTCAGCGGCGCGCGTTAGAGCGGTTTAAATAAATTCGTGGCCAGATGGCGTGCGCGCTGGAGTTCTTGGAGCGCACGCGCCCCGCGTGCAGAAGTCTGCGCCTTCGCGGACTTCCTGCGGATGTCCCCTGACGATATGGCATCAAAGGTTTGCGTTTAACCCTTCGCGGGGGCGCGAAGGGCGGCACGCGAGGGCGCGTGCGCTCCAAGATTTCTCCCAAAACATAAAAACATCGTCGTGAAAACGGCTACATAACTATTTAATATGCCCTAGCTGTAGGCGGGCTGTTCGTGCCTGCCGGCTTTGCGCTGCCGGCGGCTGGCGGAACCGTTGCGGGAGCTGCGGGCGTCTCCGGAACTTGCGGCGGTTCAGGCGGTGCTACGGGGACTGGCTCTTCCCACTTGTGCAGATTATAAGCGGCGCCCAGTCCGCCGATCTCCTTGAGGCAAGCGCTGACCTTCTCGCTCCATTTTTCCAGATTGGGACTGCCGAATGGTTTGTCAGCGGTTCCTGGGAATATCAAATAAGTGACCTTCAAATAAGTGACCTTCAAATCACTCTCTCCCCGGATATAGGGAGTGGCTTTTTCATTGATGGCTTTCGCCATCCGCAGAGAGGCTTCCCCCATTTTCATGCTCGGTCCGTAGTCGCCGCAGATGGCCGGAAGGATTTTATCCCCATGGATCACAACCGCGTAATCTCCCATGGACGGAGCCTGCGCCATGATCCGCGGATAATTCTTGAAGAGCAATGAAAGGACGATGAATGGATCTTTCTCCGCGATCAGGCTGCTGCGGCTCTTCAGGGCCTTGATCTCGGTTTCGACATGCGATATCTGGGCTTTGAGTTCATTCTTGCGCGCGGTGGATGCGCCCTTTCCATCCCGCTCCTTTTTTAAACCTTCGAGTTTTACCTGCCACTTTGGCAGCAGCGGGTTCTGCACAGTTCCTTGCTTGGGCCATTCGTAGCTGGTGAAGGGCTGATAGTAGTCGCTGTTGTAGATGTCGGATGACATCTCGCTCATGCGGTCGCCGTCGGACCCGTCGGCCACCACGTCCATTTCACTCTGGATGAGCAGGGCGCGGCGTTTGCTGTCCGGATGCTGCAACTCAAGGATGGTCTCGCAGTCAAAAAAGTTATGCCGGTCCAGAAGCTTGTTCAGCCGGGTGAGATTTTTTTGCACGAGCCCAACCTTGTTCTCGTAGAGCTTGTGATAGAAGCCGGACACTTTCCCATTCTCGAGCAGCTTGTCGAGATGAGGCAGCATCTTGGGCAGATGGCTGTTCAGGCGCGACAGTTCAGCGAGCGTCTGGTTGGGCTTGGGCACTTTCAAATGCAGTTGAAACGAGACTTTGTAGGCGTCGGCGTTGCCCATCTCCAGGCTGGCGAAGTCGCCTTCACTGGTTTCGATTTTGGTCTCGATGGTGATGCCGTTGTAGAGCGACGCCACATCCACATCCTTACGGGGAATGAATTTCGTGGGCAGCGGCTCCACTTGCGGCACCTCCCGGATCACTTCGCGGACAACCTCACGCGGCACCTCCTTCACGATCACGGTGCTTTTTTCCGGAAGAGCGATCCACTTTCTGAGCATGTTTTTCAACTGGGTGGCGAGCGGCGTGAACGGAATCAGCAGGAGAGACAATAACACCAGCAGCATGATCAACCGGATGATCCAGCCGAAGCGGCTCTGCCGATGATGCGGCTCCCATCGTGAGGTAAAATCCCGCGCAGCTTCCGGCGGAGGTATTTCCGCGCCCTTGAGCAGCTCTTCGGGAGTGTCGGACGGCGGCAGTTGGAATTCTTTCTGTTCTTCTGACATCAGGTGACCTTCTTATATTTGGCCAGAGATTTTTCCCACCGCAGCCGGAGAATGCAGCGGACCACGAACCGGGGCAGGCTTTCCAAAATCAGCGCAACGAACCTGACTTTCCATCCTGGGAAATGACGCACGCTCCCGCATTCCAGGGCGGCGAGGGATGTGGCCACGACTTCCTGCGCAGGTATTCTCAGCCAATCCTGGCCGCTGCGGTCTGTGTCGCGGCCGTCTTCACGCCGCGCGGTCTTGCTGAAGTTCGTCGGAGTCGGACCGGGGCAGACGGCGAGCACCCGGATGTTATCGGGGCGCAGTTCGATGGCTAGCGACTCGCTCAGGCTGGTGACGTAGGCTTTGGTCGCGGCATAGACCGCCAGTTCAGGAATGGGTGTCGAAGCAGCTAGCGAGCTGATATTGATGATGGCCCTGGCCTGCCGCATCCCGGTGTGCGCCCGCCGTGCGAATTCATGCGCCTGCAGCGTGAGCGCCATTACATTGACATCGATCTGCGCTCGCAGCTTCGCGCCTTCAGCCTCGGCAAACCCACCGTAATCACCCAGGCCGGCGTTGTTGATGAGGAGCGTCGGATCGAGACCGGCCTCGTCAACCATCTTCCAAAGCGACGCTCTTCCCGCATCGGCAGCAAGATCACATGCGCCGACGACCACCTGCAGAGCCGGATGAGCTTCACGGAGTTGTGCGGCCAGTGTCTCCAGCAATTCTCCGTTGCGCGCAGCCAGCACCATGGAAGCCGCTCTGGGCGCCAGTTGGCGCGCGAATTCCGCGCCCAAGCCGGAAGACGCCCCGGTGATGATCGCATGGCAGCCTCTCAGCAGTTCATCGCTGGCTTTCGAAGAATCGATGTTGGCGGTTACCATTTTTTAAGATGTTAGCAGCGGACGGTGAAGTGCCGACGATGCCGCAGACGACCATGACAATCAACCCACTTTCCACTCAGGATCCCTTCACCACTTTTGAAGCGCCTCTGGGAAAAATGGCCTCTGCCACAGTAGAGGCGTGTTACTCAACTCCTTTCGCATCTCCATTCAAGCTGACCCCGGCAGTCCGTTTCGCATGAACGAAATAACGAACTTTACCTGACGGTGGCTTGGGATCCGTCCAAGCAAATGTGGTCCCCGGAACAGTAGCCACGATCTCTGGCTTCGTTTGGCCAGCAGACTGTCGGGAAATGACAAACACGCCGTCTTTCCATTCATGCCAGAGGGACCACGTGGCGTAATGCACGTCTGGCCAGAGGCGGTCACTCCATGTTAGCTTCCTGGCATCACCCACATTTTCCAATTTCAGCCCATGCACGGCTGGCGGGGAAAAGTCCACCAGCGCTGCCTGATCCCAGGGTTGATCGGATTCATCGAATCCACTGGGATTCTTCATCCAATCCTTGATCGCCCTCGCGAAGGCCGTGCCGTCCAGCATAAAGGGCGGTTTCTTGTATCCCCACCAGCCTGGTGCCAGCACGTGGACTCGCTGCCGATACAATGCCTGCAGGGAATCCAAGCAGCGATGATACCCTGATTTCATCGAGTCAGGATGGTATTCTAACAACGCCCAGTTGGCATCCATCGCGCGGGCTTTGGCGAAGACCGTTTCATCCGCCATATAGTCAAACGTCGTCATGCCAAGGCCGAAACCGCCGTAGTTTCCTTTCTTGTCATCAGCGGTCCACAAGGGTGTGGCTGTGGTGAAGCGCCGCAGCAGCGGCACGTTCATGCCAGAGCGATAAGTCGCTTTCGGCAGCATTCGTTTGCTCAGAAACTCAGCGGGAATCTGATGCGTATACAAATGCGATTCCGGGAATCCCGTGGCCGCAAAATCCGCCACCACATCCTGATTCCATGTCCACATGGAAAACTGCCGATAACCTGCTGCTGCCGCATCTTCATTGTCCCAAGCCCGCCAGAACTTGCTTTGTAAATTAGCCAGTCGCGGGGCATCGAAACCCTGGCCTTTGAAATTTCCACGCTCCCCTTCCGCAGGCAGCACGTTTCCCAAGTCCGCACTCCATGGCAGCGAGCCCGGCGGAAATTCCGAAAAATCCCAATACTCCAGCGTCCAACTCGCAAACTGCGTGCCGAAGAATTCATTGAAACTCACTCCCGTGCCGTGACTGTCTGTTGGGGAAGGATCATCATAGAACGCACTCCGCTTGGATCCGGCAATCATGACCCATGGCCCGGTCACAGTTTCTGGAGCCGCTTGTGCCGCATGGGCTTTACCAGTCTCATAAACCCCACGATGCCTCAACCAATCTTGAAATTCCTGCACCGAATAAGGACTGTAACAACCCCAGGCTTGGGGCGACATCGCCAATTCATTTTCCACACTGCATCCCACAGAAACCATCACCTCAGGATGCTCGCGAGCGGCGGCTGCGTGACCCTGCGTTTCATTCAACCAGCGTGCTGCTTCACGTCGCGCCTGCACCACGTCTTTATTTAATCGGGAAACGCACGCCAGCACACTGGTGCGCGCCAGTCCTTCCTGAGTGAAGGTCTTCGTGTCCGTCCAGTTGGTGGCGGAGCCCTGACAATTTCCATCAGCGCGCCACGAAGCATTGCGCCGGTCCAATTTCACAGCCTCCAGAATAACCGGATAACGCCCGATGGAATGATTCCCCACATGATGATGTGCATGCCACACCAGCCCTGCTTCCTCCAGCATAGGCATCAGCCGCTGTGGACTTGTCTTGTTCCAACTCTGCGCACTGGAAGCAGAGAACCCCGATCTCATATACAGCCGGCCGGGCCCGAACTCTTCTTTCAACTTTGCGATATCCCTGCGTCGCGCATCATCATTATAGCGCGCATCGTCGAAGGTCTCGTGAATCGGCACCATGTAGAACGTGTT
>JANNQW010000023.1:0-2207 GCA_031400955.1 Verrucomicrobiota bacterium | reverse complement strand
CTGCAGGCGCGGAATGACGAAGCGGAGCCCGGCCACTTCCGGCAGCGGGTTGACGCAGGTCCACCAGGTCTCCAGCGACTGCGATGGCGTCATGCGGATCTTGCCATTTTGATCGCGTTTCCAGTGCTGATCGAAGAAGGTAATGATCTCCTTGGCAAACGGCAGGAGCGACTCGTCGCGGAACTTCTTGTCCTGCGTGATGTCGTAATAGTCGAGCATCATGGCCACCGCCTCGATGCCACCCTGCCAGTGGTAGCGGATGTAGGCGTTGTCGACGAACCCGTCGGGGAGGCCGGTCCGATTTACGCCGTATCCCACGTTCTTTCCGTCCTGATAGTTGCCCCAGGGATTAAAGATCTCGGGATAAAATGCACCGTCATGGCCATAGTACGCCTTCGTGGCTACCTTGCGAGCCGGCAGCGCTTTCAGATAGATATCGAACCAAGGTTGAATCAGGTCGAAGTCGCCGCTGGCCAGCATCGGCCAGTAGATCATCCGGGTGTTCTGCGCCCAGTAGCCACCACCCCAGGCGCGGTAGTCGGGATCGTTGTGGGCGTTGTCCACGGTGAAGAGTGCACCGTTGAATTTGATCGGGGCGCCGCCACGGCCGCCACACGCATTGATCCATCGCTGGAGCGTGTAGCCGCGTGTGACGAGGTCAGCGTTGGCAGGCATGGGAGACCCGCCCACGTGAATCCAACTGCGCTCCCAGAACGCCTTCCACCACGCACCGTTCTTCTGCAGCCGTTCCGCGTCCGGAATCTTCTCAACGGCGTTGGCCTGCTTTTCCAATTCAGCCACCCATGCCTCCGGCGTGTCGGTGACCCGGCCAAGCACATGGATACGCACCGACCTTGCGGCTGCCGACTTCTCGGACTTCATCTCGGTATCCGACACAGCGGCGAAGCCGGCCCCGCGCACGATCCCGCCCATGGTCAGGTTGAGGATTGGATCCTTTTCGGTCTGCGCGATGCTTTCGTTCTTCTGGAGCTTCAGGTTTGGAAGCCACGGTGAGACGACGTTGCGGTGATACCAGCCAATGCGCCCCTTCTCCTGAGGCAGGATAACGTCGGGATAGTTGACGGCTGGCAGTGAGGTGGAACCCGTGGAACTAACAACTTCTTTTCGCAGCGGCCCCTTTTCCTTGCGCCATGGTTCCAGCGATACCGAGCAGGCGACGGGCTGCCCCGAAAGCGATTTCGCGTCCACCTGGACAACGGGATGGTTGGCATCCACCCAGAACCTTGCGATGAGCTTGGCGTCGCTGATAATGATCACGCCCTCACGTAGTTTCAACTCTTGGCGAAAACCGGCCTCGGTGGACAGCGCTGGCTCGAAGCGAACACGCACTTTGTTCAGCTTGAGCAGGCGCATATTCTCGTCCCAGGCATCGGACTTCGCGATGAAGAAGCACACGTCGCCCGAGGGCTCTACCCAGACATTGAGCGCGATATCTCCATTACCGATGGGCATAGAGCCCCGCGCATCCGCGCTCGGGGAATCCCAGACGACGTTGTAAGCATCCGGTTTGCCTGCAAGCGATGGCGTGGCGGGTTTCAAGTCTGCCGGCATCGGGCTTGTCTTTTCCGCCGCCGAGACGGTGACAATAGACGACAGGGCAATCGCCATGAACGCGATGAATGATAGAGCAAGAGCTCTACGTGCGACGTGGCTCTGCTTCATTTTTGTTTCTTGTTTGTATGTTCGCGTTCTCTCTACTTCGCTGGCGTCAAGGTGATGTCTTTCAGCGTGAAACCTCTATCCGGCTTCGAGAAGACCAGTGTGTTTTTGCCCTGAGTCAGCGTGATCTCCACCGGCTTGGTCTGTTCCCAATGGCCGTGCGTGTACGGGATGGCTAGACCAACCGCCTCCTTGGCACGGTTGACCGTCAGCTGGACTTTTCCGCCGTCACGCACCGTTACCACGCGAGCCGTGAGCTGGTACTTGCCTGGTTTTGAAACATCCACGTCACTGGTGATGCTGCCCCCGCAGTATGACTGCAAACCGCCAAGGAAACTCTTCGCGGGCTGCACACCGCCGCAGGCCGCCGCCGGGATGGTGATCACGCCGTTCGCACCGATAACCACCTTCTTGTCAGCGTCAGTCACCGCCGCCTTCACCACCGCCGCCGCCTTGGTTTCAGCTGATTCATTCGCCTCGCCAAGATGTGAGCCGACAGCGGCGAGGGTCTTTGCCTTGGCGGCTTC
>JANNQW010000022.1:0-1513 GCA_031400955.1 Verrucomicrobiota bacterium | reverse complement strand
GGTCGGAAACGATGAGGCGGCCTTTGGGATCAAAGGCCATGGCCACCCAGGAACCTTGCGATGCCGGCACTTCGTAAAGCAGTTGAGCATCAAATCCTTCACGAAGCGATATGCCAGTATCCTTGTCCAAAACCAGCCGGGCCGGATCGGCGTTGGGCTTTTGAGCAAGCACTGGCAAGGTGATGAATCCGAGAAAACAAGAAAGGAATGCGAGACGCTTGATCATGCAAGTATGTATAGATTGTTGGTGGTTGTGAGGAGTGGGATGGAGTGTTTCATTGGATCTGACGATTCTAGTTTTCGAGCGATCTGGCCCATCGTTTGTGTGTCGCCATCAACTCAGCGGCCCGAGCGGCTTCACTAGCCAGAAGATTGTCCTTTTCCGAGATGTCATCCTCAAGATTCACGAGTGCGCTTGGCTTGTTGCGTTGTCCCATGAGTTTCCAAGGCCCACGGCGAACAGCCCAGGTCTCTTCGGATTGCCAGTGCAGGTCGCGTTTCACGGTGAACGGGCGGCCTTGGAGAACGGGCATGATGTCCACGCCGTCCATTTGCCGGTCAGCAGGCAGTGGTGCGCCCGCAAGATTTGCAAAGGTCGGGAGCAAATCCATGCTCATCAATGTTTCTCCGCTGGTCGTTCCTGCGGGGACTGTTCCCGGCCACGAGGCGATGAAGGGCTCGCGATGCCCGCCCTCAAACAACGTGTCCTTCTTGCCGCGCAAATTGGCGTTCGCCGCAAATCCGGAAGGAGCGGCGGGGCCGTTATCCGAGCAGAAAATCACGAGCGTGTTTGATTCGAGATGATGCTTGCGCAGCTCCGCGACGACTGCGCCGACGGAATCATCCAACACGCCGATGACCCGCTTGTATGCCTCCACCGGCGAGTTCTTCGTGGAGGGATCGCGTAATTGAATGGGCGTGTGGACTGCTCCGTGCGCGAGGTAGAGAAAGAACGGTGCGTCCTTGTTCCGCGCGATGAAGTCGGCGGCGTATTTCGTCAGCAAATCCGTGGAGTAGCCTGCCTCGTTCTCGACCTTCCGGTCCTTCCACCAATCCAGCTCTCTAGTGCCGTAGCCCGCGACATGCGTGTGGTTGTCCACATTGCCGCCCACGAAACCGCGGAACTCGTCGAAGCCGTAGTTCATCGGGTGAAACTTCGCGTCGTAGCCGAGGTGCCACTTCCCGATGAGCGCGGTGCGGTATCCGGCCTGCTTGAGCACTGCGGGCATCGTCACTTCTGCGGTGGAGATACCCCATGCCCAGCGCTGCGCAGGGTTCTCCTTGCGCTGCTCACGAAACACCGGCGAAAGCTCTTCGTCCGGCACTTGCAAGCACCGCTGCTGATAACGCCCGGTCAACAGCGCCGCGCGCGTCGGGCTGCAGAGCGCACCGTTGCTGTGGAAATCCGTGAAGCGCATGCCGCTGGCGGCGAGAGCATCAATGTTGGGAGTTTTGACTTCCTTGTTACCGTAACACCCGAGGGAGCCATAACCAAGATCATCTGCCAGGATCA
>JANNQW010000021.1:0-3050 GCA_031400955.1 Verrucomicrobiota bacterium | reverse complement strand
GACTTCAGTCCGCGTCTGGAACCACCAGCGGACTGAAGTCCGCGCTCCCTGCTGGACTCACCCGAGAAACATCTCCCAATCCCGCACCCCATGCGTGTTGCGGATGAAGTAAGTCGAAGGCATCTCGCGTGGGGCGGCCGGTGGCTTCACAAGCTTGAGGCCGATCTCCTCCGGCGTTCGGCTGCCCTTGCGTGAGTTGACACGCTTGTCGGCCAGCACGCAATTTTCCCAAGTGGTCTTCCCGCCACGCGACCGGGGCAGGACATGGTCGATGTTGCCCTCTTCACGACCGAGTTTCTTGCCGGTATACTGGCAGACGCCGCCGTCGCGTTCCCAGATTCCGCGCGTGCTAAGCTTGGGCCGGTGCTTCGGCACCTTGGCGTAGCGAGCCAGAACAATTACCGTGGGAACACGCACCGCACCATGCACGGTGCCGATGCCGTTGTCGCACTCACGCACACCGAGAGTGAGCCACTTATCCCACTTGCAAGGCTCCATGTTTTCGCCGCCACCAATATCCAAAGCAGTGGCAGTTCCCGCAGCCATCATGCAGTAGGCATCGGCCGGCGTTTTCACGTCAATAGCCTGCCAGTTGCGGTTGAGCACCAGCACAGTCGCCTTGTGAAGTATATCACTCATGACTGGATCAAGAATCTGTGGAGCAAGGTGAATTAGTCAAACTGTTTGATGCCCTATGCCACCGGCCGGGAACCAGACTTTGACCATCTTGCGCCGAAAAATTATTTCTTCGGTGCTCCCGCCGCCTTCACTCGCGCGAGCGACTCGCTCGTCATCACACGCATGCGTTCCAGCGCCACTGCGCGCGTTACGATGGACTCCGTGACCGTGGTGCCCTGCGCATCGCGCACACAGGCTGGCATGAGCTGCAGGTTGGCCAGATGACACGCCGCCTCCGGTGCAAAGAACGTCGGGACGATCTGCCCCAAGGCGATTTTCTCATCAACCCAGCCGGCGGATTTGATCAGAGCCGCCTCGCCACGCTCGAGGTTGATCATATTGACCATGTCGTCCAACAACTGAAGCTTCTGTGCTTTATCAAAGCCATCTTCAACACTCTTCCTGATTATTTCACCAGCTTCGTCCTGAAATTCGAGTTGAACACAAGCTCCAGTAATCATCTTAGAAAGATCTACTCCGGCAACTCTGGCCTTCTGAAGAAAGTAGAGCAGCTTGAAATACGCCGCTTCATCCGGCACCAGCGGCACCGGCTTTTCACGCTTGCGGGTAAGAGGCTCCATCCATTTACGGCATTCGCTAGCCCAGTAGTTCTCGGTGCGTTCTTTACGCCAGGTCTCAAATCGAAAATATCCGGCAATAAGACCGGCAATAATTATCAGCGTGAGAATGAATCGCATGATCGTTACATAACCAAATGTTCGGGTCTGGCGCAACCACCGTTAACGTTTCGCGGCGGACTGTTTTTCGAGTTCCACCCGTTGCATGATCGACTTGTCGCGGCACAGCGCCAGCGCGTCATCGAGAATGATAAAGCCGTGGCGTAGTAGATGCGCCAGGCTGTCATCGATGGTGTGCATGCCGTCGTTCGCGCCGACCTGGATCAGACCGGGGATTTGCGAGAACCGGCGCTGGCGGATGCAGGCGGCGATTCCGGTGTTGTTGCACATGACCTCAGTGGCCAGCACCCGCCCCGGCTGGTCGGCGCGCGTCAGCAAATGCTGGCAGACAACTCCAAGCAAACAGTGTGCGAGCTGCGAACTGACGTAATCCTGCACCTCCTCCGGAAATGCGTCGAGGATCCGTGCCACCGTGGAGGGAGCATCCGTCGTGTGCAGTGTAGCGATGACCAAATGTCCGGTCTCCGCTGCGGTGATAGCGATGCGGATGGTTTCCAGGTCACGCATTTCTCCAATGACGATCACATCCGCATCCGAGCGCAAGGCACTGCGCATGGCGTGGAGAAAGCTCTGCGTATCTGCGCCCACTTGCCGCTGGCGCACGATGCCGCGATGATGCGCGAAGACATACTCAATCGGATCTTCGATGGAAATGATCGCGCCGCCCCGCTCGCGGGCGATTTTTTGAATCATGCTGGCCAGCGTCGTGGTCTTGCCGGAGCCGCTGACACCGGTGATCAACACCAGCCCGGTGCCCTCCTTGCACAGTCCTTCCACCGTGGGGCCGTGCCCCAGATCCTGCAGTTCGGGAATCACACTGGGGATATGTCGAAAGCAGGCCTCGACATGAGTCATGGCATAACAGGCCGAGCCGCGGAAGCGCCCCAGATTCTCGACATCAATCGCGAAATCCAGCTCCCAATCGTGCTCCAGTCGCGCGCGCTGGGACTCCTTCAGTGCGCTAAAGATAAGGTCGCGGCAATCCTGCGCGCTTAGCACCTCCTCCGTGAGCGCTTGCAAAACGCCGTTCAACCGCACCATCGGCTGCACGCCCGCGCCGAGGTGCAGATCGGAACCGCCGTGGTTGATAACCATCGTGAGATAATCAATGAGATCGTTGGCAGGCATTTGATTAAAATAATGAAATCTAAGGAGTCACTGTTTTATCCACAGATCACGCAACAAAACGCAGTATGAAGATGCTAATGCCTTTCTGCGTCTGCGCAATCTTCTGTGCAATGTCGCCTGCCCCTTGGCAGGGGCCGCCTTGGTCGGCGGCGTCCACGAAACCACCTTCAGCAGTGCCATTGCTAAGATCATCAAAACCGAGCCGCCGCAAAAGTCCTGATCCGACGAATACCTCGTGAAACACCTCACCCAGCGCAGCATCAAGGTCGCGCGCCGCATCATGGCTAAATACCGCGAGGCTATGGGCGGCCTGCCCAGTCATTCACGCAAGAGCGCGTAAACCATTGCAAATATTTCAATAGCATCGTCGTTGACATTAGACTCATGAATCCCATCCAACTACTTCTCGCCACGCTGCTCCTAGCTCCCTGCTCCCTGCTCCCTGCAGCACAGCCAAACATCATTGTCATTCTCGCGGACGACATCGGTTACAACGACCTCTCCTGCTACGGCGCAAAACATGCGAAGACGCCGAACATCGACCGC
>JANNQW010000020.1:0-5871 GCA_031400955.1 Verrucomicrobiota bacterium | reverse complement strand
CGCGCTGATCGAGAAATCCATCGCCACGGCAAAACTCACCAACGGCGCCTTCGACATCACCTGCACCTACGCCGTGCAAAACTGGCGTCGCGCGAAACGGCAAAAGAAACTGCCCGCGCCGGAACAAACCGCCCACGCCATTGCCATGACGGACTGGCGCGCGCTGGTGCTCGATGCAGCGAAGCACACCGTGACCAAAACCGAACCCGGCCTGCTCATCGATCTCGGCGGCATCGGCAAAGGCTATGCCGCGAACGAAGCGATCATCGTGTTGCGCAATCTCGGCATCACTCGCGCGCTCGTCGCGGCGAGCGGTGACATCGCCATCGGCGATCCGCCGCCGGGAGAAGATGGATGGGATATCGCGCTGCGCACCTTCGAGAAACCAGAAGACTCTGATAAACTCATCCACCTCAAGTTGCACAACTGCGGCGTCTCCACCTCCGGCGACCTGCATCAGTTTCTTGAACTCGACGGCACCAGATATTCCCACATCATCGATCCCAAGACCGGCCTCGGACTCACGCAGCGCATCGCCTGCACCGTCATCGCGCCCACGGCATTCGACAGCGATGCGCTGGACACAGCCCTGTGCGTCATCGGCGAGAAGCGCGGACTTGCCCTGATCGAAAAATTTCCCGGCCATCATGTGAGATTTGTCTTGATGGAAAACGGAACACTCCGGGTCTCCACCACGACTGGATTTCCTCCCCGCCTGTAGGCCGGTTGTGCCAACCGGCCAAATTTGCCGCTCCCAATGCCAGGCCGTTTGGCACAAACGGCCTGGCAGCCTGTTGAAAAAGTAACTCAGCCATCTTGGCTGAAAGTATAACAGGCTTCCAGCCTGCCAGTTTACCTTCGACTCAGGCGGGACGCCCGAAAGACTCACAGGCTACTAGAGCTTCCACCAATATCGCATCCCCACATCCTTATTGTCGGACTTGTAGGGATCAGTAAATCTCCCACCATCATCCTTGAAGTCTGAACCAACCGAGTAGAGCACTCCGCTCGCGGAATCCCAGCGCATCGGTGCATTATCAAATGGATCCAGAGGCACCGCTGGAAGATACTTCGGCACCAGCGCGTCCAGCTTCTCCGGCAATTTGCCTTCCGCGAGTTCGTATCGACGCAGGGCGATCATGGTGAGGACCTGGCGGGATAGTGCGAAATTTGCCGCAGCTTTTTCCAAAATATTGGGGAGCCCTAACAACACACTTTCGAGAACGATGTTCCCACCGAAGTTCGGGTTGATAGTGAAACGAAACCAGTTGCTCCGCCAATCTCTAACAATTCTCTCCTGATCCCGGACGACAGTGAGCAGTGCAGACCAGTCCTTTCCTGCGGCCTCATACACGGGCCGCATAAGCGCGAGGTAGTTGCCAAGAGCTCGGTTTTTGCGGAGAAAGAATTGCATGAGAGTGGTCTTTCGATCGTCGAAAAAGCCCGATGCTGTGTAACTGGACTTCAAATTCAAAAGGCTGTTCTTTAAACCGAGATATTCCCATGACAATATCTGGCGCACTTGGCCAGAGCCTGCGAGGAGAGGCAACAATGTTTCCTGCGCACGACGCAAGGTCTTCTCACCGACTCCCGGCAAGATGAGCGCGGTTCGCAGTCCGGTCTCACCGCTGCGCTGGCCTGCAATTCCAACTGTCCAATGTATGAGAAAGCCCTGCATCCCGCTGATTCCGTAGCCAAAGCGTGTCGTTTTGAGCGCCTCGGTTACAGCTCCTTCCTCATTCCCTGCGCGCACGAGCAGCTCAGTCTTCGTCTGCTGGAACTGCATGGCGACCGCGTGGCATGCCATAGGCAATCGAATTGATTGGAAAGCCTCAACATCCTGATTCAGACCCGGCCAGCGCCATGTCGCCGGATCAGTCTGCATCAGCTTGTCGAAGGCCTCACTCTGAAGCGCGTGTTTCTCCACGAAAGCGCGCATGTCCTCGGTGGAAATGTTCTTGAACTCCTTCGCCACTTTGATGAGATCGTCGTATCCCTCAATCGGATGAGCCCTTAGCGTCTCACAAAACACCACTAGCGGATTTTTCTCTGCCGACTCCGGCGGAATCTTCGGCAGCAGCCACGCGTCATCCGGCGGCGCATCGTCCATGAAGATCATGCAGCCAATGAACAGCAGCAGCGCCGAGATAATAATCCCAATCACCAGCCATGGACGCCGCGTGCGCGCTTTCTCAGTTTGCTGCAAGGTCTCCACGAACACACGATTGCCAGATGGCACGGGCCATGTCGAGCCAAAGTAATCAACGGCACTTGTATGCCACAGCTTCCAGCGCGTCCACCGCAATGGCGGCCGCATCATCTTCCCGACACAGCCGCGCGACCCGCTCGCAATTTACCTTCACTGTCTCATCGCCCAATAAATACTTCAATTCGCGCGCGATATTTCCCGCATTGAACTTCCGTGGTGTCAGCGAACTCCCGCATCCCAGCCGCTTCAATCGCATCGCGTTGTCCGGCTGATCGTGTGCCATCGGCATCACCAACTGCGGCACGCCTGCAGCCAGCGCCTGCGACATCGTCCCGATGCCGCCATGATGCACCAGCGCGCTCACTCGCGGCAACACTTCACTGAAAGGCCGATAATCGAATGCCATGGCCCACGACGGCAACGACTGCGGCAACTGTTCCGGAAAGCGCGTGCCCAGCAGCGCGCGCCTGCCCAATTTCTCACAGGCACCCAGCCCTGCAGCGAAGAAGTCACGCGACTGCGCATTGCCCGTGCCGGGAGAAAAGAGCAGCGGCTTGTCCCCCACCGCCAGGAAATCTTGAATCTCCGGCGACAGCGCAAACTGCCCGCGTAAATCTTCCAGCGGGAATCCTGTCGCGCGTGTGTTCATCGGCCAGTCTGGCTGCGGTGCAGCGAACCATTCTGGAAACAGCGCCAGATTCGCATCCGGTGAATGCAGCCAATCCGGGATCAGGCGCGCTGGCGGACGAACGCCGATACCCGCGCAGAACTTCTTCAAGCCAGCACCCACCATCAAATTTACTGGATTAGCCGTGGTGAGGAAAATTCGCTTCATCCAGCGCGGCAGAAAACGCAGCGGCTCCATCCAGGAAAAGAAAACCGGCATATCCCACTCGCTCAGGAAACACGAGGGCTGCAAGTGCACCGTCACGAGCGGCACACCAAACTTCTCCCGCACCGCCCGCGCCGCGAACTGGTGAAAAGGCGAAACCAGCACCACCGGCTCCCGCGCCACTTCACCAGCAATTGCCTCAAAGAACAGCGGCAGCGCGATCAACGACTGCTGCAACACCAGCTTCGTCCCCGCGAAAGGTCGCCAGAGTGCGGGATGATGCAGGATGGAAAGAAAGTCTTCATCCTTCCCAACCCCCGTGAAGGCCAGCCCCGCCTTCTCCGCTGCCTCGCGAAACATCGGCACCGTGATCACCCGCACTTCGTGTCCGCGTGCGGCCAGCAATTTGCCCAGCCAGAGATGCGGATTCACATCGCCGCCGCTGCCGAAGGGTGTCAAAATGAACCGCGCCATGCCGCATCATGCCGCGCGCGATGCATTTGTGCAAATGCACGGCAGCTTCCGTGGCCTGAAGGGAGGCGACGTTTTCAACGCCGCAATTTAAAAAGAAGAGCGGGGCTGGAAAGCCCCGCCTCCTTTCTCCGAGTAGTAACGATTGGCAATCGCCCGCCCGTGACGAGCTATACCTGCTTCCGCTTCCATTTTATCCCGACCACGGCCTGAAACGACCCTGCCATGATCAAGCATCCGCCCAAGGCTTGCATCAAGGTAAAATGCTCATCGAAGAAATGGATGCTGCCCAACGAGATGAAGAGCGGCAGCGTGATTTGAAACGCCCCACCAGTAGCGACGGTAAGAAAGCGAAAGCCCTCCGTCATGGCCAGTTGCCCGGTCGCGGCACCCAAGGCGGCTACAATGAGAAGCGTGTAATCCATCGGACCGAGGTGAACCACGCCGCGCAAGGCGAAGGGAACGGCCAGCAGAAGGCCATAGACGCATTGCGAGGCGAAGATGGTGGCGCTGGTTTCTGTCTTCGTGAGTTGCCGGATGACGACCACGACCATCGCGGCCAGAATGGCACCGCCAAGGGAAACAGCTTCCCACTTTCCCACCAGCGCGAGTGATCCCAGCGAGATATCGATCAGCAGACCGAGTCCGATGATGGCGATGACGATGCCCAGCACCTTCATCCAGCGGAGCCGCTCATGGAGCACAATGGCAGCCATGATCGCAGCCCATACGCACCAGGTGTTGCTGATCAATGTGGCCTTGCCAGCACCCAGCGGCCCTACCGATGTATAATACGCCGCTGTGGCCACCGCCCCCATCACGCCACGCGATGCGAGCAGCCAACTCAGGAAGGAACGACGCAGGTTCATGCTCCCCGAAGGCGCAAAAAGAATGGCCGTTATCAACAGACCGATGGCAAAGCGAATGCTCAAAGTCAGCCACGGATCAATGTGGCGAACGCTGGAACAATATTTGATGAGCAGCGAATTACCCGCGAAACAGGTGATCGACAGCAACATCCACAGCGTGCCGCGTCGCAGGTCAACGCGCGGGGCTATTGGTAGAATCGGTGAATCGGAGGACGCAGTGCTCATGGGGTGGAACCGGTCTGAGGTTCCGCCCGGATGGGCTGTGTCTGATGGCTTTTAATCTTGAAAGCGACAGCGCGGGAGTTCCTCAAACCGTAAGGTCAGGCCAGCCAAATTCGGCGGACCGTGACGACGGCTCGCTTAATAAGAAGGCTGGCGGGTTTGAAGTTCATCAGACGCAGCAATAAAAGCGCGAGATGGACGGGTGTGCAATGGTGATTTTGCGGAATACCGCACCCTGTGCTATTCTTTGCGCCCCTTTTATGAGCCAAACCAAAGTCGGACTCGTCAGCCTCGGCTGCGCCAAAAACCTCATTGATTCGGAAATCATGATCGGCCACCTCCAGCAGGCCGGCATGGTCATGACGCCAGAGTCTGACCTGGCCGACGTGCTCATCATCAACACCTGCTCGTTTATCGACATGGCGAAGAAGGAATCCATAGCCAGCGTGCACGAGGCGGTGGACGGTCGAGAGGGATCGACCAAACGCGCGAAACAAAAAATCATCGTCGCTGGCTGCATGGCACAACGTTTCGCCCAGGAACTGCCGAACCTGATGCCGGACGTGGATGCGTTCATCGGGCTGGACCAGCTCACGCAGGTGGCGCCGATCATCCACGGTCTGACAGGCCATCAGCGCGAAGCGGATGCGGCCCCGGAAAACTTCGTCACTCAGAAGCCGCAATACATTCCGGATTACGACACGCCCCGCTTCCGCCTGACCCCGAAACATTTTGCCTACATCAAAATCGCCGAAGGTTGCAATCATCCCTGCAGCTTCTGCATCATCCCGAAAATCCGCGGCCAGCATCGCAGCCGCACGCAGGAGTCCGTCGTGAAAGAAGCCGAGGCACTGGTGAAAAGCGGCGTGAAAGAAATCAACCTCATCTCGCAGGACACCACTTACTTTGGCATGGACAAGTGGGAGGGACAGCGCCCCAATCCGCGCAGTGGCGTGGACAGTTCCCGTGGCGAAAGCCTGGCGTCGCTCATCCGCGCACTTAACAAGATCGAAGGCGATTTCTGGATTCGTCTGCTCTACACGCATCCCGCTCACTGGAGCGACGACTTGATTCAAGCCATCGCCGACTCACCGAAAGTCGCCCGCTACGTGGACATCCCGCTGCAACACATCAGCGACCACATGCTCAAGCTCATGAAGCGCGAGACGGACGGAGCTTACATCCGCGATCTCATCAAGCGCATGCGCGCAGGCATTCCCGATCTCGCGATCCGCACCACCTTCATCGTGGGCTTTCCGAACGAAACC
>JANNQW010000019.1:0-5133 GCA_031400955.1 Verrucomicrobiota bacterium | reverse complement strand
CGGCGGTTTTCATCGTTACTCCGTGGACGCCTTCTGGCATGTGCCGCATTACGAAAAAATGCTCTACGACCAGGCGCAGCTCGCGGTGGCTTATCTCGAGGGTTTCCAAAATACCGGCATCGAGTTCTTTGCCGAGATCGCGCGTGAGATCATCGCCTACTGCAAACGCGATCTGCGCCATGCCGACGGCGGCTTTTTCTCCGCCGAAGATGCTGACAGTCTCGCAGATGAAAAAGCCGCAAAGAAAACCGAGGGCGCGTTTTACGTCTGGAAGGCAGACGAGATCGACAGTCTTCTTGGTAAAAACGAAGGTAATATTTTTCGCTATGCTTATGGCGCGCGGCGTGATGGCAACGCCCGGCCCGAGAGCGATCCTCATGATGAGTTGAAGGGGCTAAACACGCTCTTCCGGGCGTTCTCGGCCAAGAAGACGGCGGAGTATTTCAAACTCGACGACGACAAAGTCGCCGATATTCTCGCGCGCGGTCGCAAAACATTGTTTGAAGCCCGCGCGAAACGCCCACGCCCGCATCTCGATGACAAGGTGCTCACCGCCTGGAATGGCTTGATGATTTCCGCGCTGGCGAAGGCCGCGGCCGTGCTTGACGACCGGAGTTATCTGGCGCTGGCGGAGCAGGCTGCGCAGTTCATTCACGACAAACTTTGCGGCACACCCGGCAAGGACTTGCGCCGGAGCTGGCGGGAGGGGGTGTCGAACATCCCCGCGTTCGCGCCGGACTATGCGATGCTAATCCAGGGCTTGCTCGATTTGTATGAGGCAGGTTTCGATGTGAAATGGCTGAGGTGGGCTGTCGAACTGCAGAGGGAGTTCGACGCAAAATACTGGGACAAGAAACACGGTGGCTACTTCAGTGTCGGTGTCAGCATTCCGAATTCCGTGCTTCAGGTGAAGGAGGACCATGATAGTGCCGAGCCCTCGCCGAACTCCGTGGCCGCGCTGAATTTGCTGCGTCTCTCCTCGATGCTCGCGCGCGAAGATCTGCGCGCACATGCGCAGCAATTACTCCGCCTTTTTGGAAACTCACTGGAGAAGTCGCCCTTCGGTGTGCCGGTGATGACCACCGCCTTGTATTTCCTGCATCACGGCGACATGGAGATCGTGCTGGCGGGCGACAAGGCTGACCCCGCCTTTCAAGCGCTGGCAAAAGAGACGCGGCGACTTTTTCTACCGCTGGCGGTGGTGCTTCATGCGGATGGCGGTGAAGGGCAGAAGTTCCTTGCGGAGAAGAACGAGACCATTGCCGGTATGGCGCCTGTCGGCGGGAAAGCGGCTGCGTATGTTTGCCGGAACCAGACTTGTCAGGCGCCGGTCATCACACCGGAGGCGCTGGGGAAATTGCTGGAGGCAAAGTAGGTGATGCGTCCCGCTTCACATCACTGATGAAAAGCGAAGCCGGAGGCATCGCCTACTCTACTAACTACAAAGGAACACGATGCGCGCCATCATCTTCGATTTCGACGGTCTGATCATGGACACGGAGACGGCCACGTTTGAGGCCTGGCGGGAAATTTATCAACGGCACGGTCATCAGCTCACTCTTGAAACTTGGGCGCAATGCGTGGGGAGCGACTTCGGCGACTACGATCCGAAGCGCGAACTGGAGCAGTTGACCGGGCGTGAATTCGACTGGGCGCCAATTCATGCGGAACGCCGGGAACGCGTCATGGCGATTCTCACTCAATATGATGCCCTGCCCGGTGTGCGGGATCGTTTGCGCGAGGCGGAAGAGTTGAAGCTGCCCTGTGCCGTGGCCAGCAGTTCACCACGCTGGTGGGTGGAACAATGGCTGAAGCATCTGAGCTTGCTGGATGCTTTTCAAAACATAACCTGCCTTGAAGATACCGGGAAGGCGAAGCCTGACCCCAGCTTGTTCCAACATGCGGCGGGAAACCTCGGCGCAGTGTCCGGTGACATGGTCGTATTAGAAGATTCGCTCAACGGACTTCGTGCAGCCCGCGTGGCGCAGATGCGCTGCGTAGTCGTGCCGTGCCCTGTCACGGCGCACCTTGATTTTGATGGAGCCTGGAGGCGGCACGCATCACTGGCGGATTTCCGGCTGGCGGGCCTGGCGGATGAAGTCGGTGCGACAGCGTGAAATCACTGCGTTATTCCGAAATGACCGCGCGCGCGAAGGACTGGATCTGCATGGAAGCCAGAACCCCGAGCAGGAGTGCTTTTACGATTTCGACGCCGATGTAGGCCGGATGATGCCAGGTCGCGGCTGGTGCATGGCCGTGGAGAAACTCAATCGCGCGGGCATCGAGTGTTGGAAACAATCCCCAGGTTTGGAACGCGAGAATCGTTGTGATCAAGGCGAGCAGGATGAGGCTGCCGCGTGTGCGAACGATCCTGAGCCGAAGAACTATGAGCCAGGAAATAATGCAGCAGACCCATTCGACCCTGTTGAGCGCGTGGAAGACCAGACGCCCGATGCTCAACGCGTCCTTCAGTTCCACACCGGCCTTGAATTTGATGGGGGCCTCCAGAAAACTGATGGCGCAGACAAAGCCCAGCCAGAGCAGGGTGATGACGAAAGCGTAGAGAGAAAGGCGGCGCATCGGGAGGAATGGAATGATGGAATGATGGAATCGGAGCTATCAATCTACCAGCACACCTACGTGAATTCCGCGCTTCCTGGCAGCTTCTTTGTCCTTACTTCACCGACCAGTCATACACCACGATCTTCGCCGCGAGCGGGGCCAGAATTTCTTTCACGGCCTTTACATGGATGGGATTTTTCTCGTAGGCGTCCATAGCAGGTTTGCTTTCAAACCGCATGACGAGGCCCACATCAAAGCTGCTGTCCACCACCGGGCGGGTGCTCGGCAGCGGTTCTCCGACGCTCATGGCGACGATGCCGGGAATCTGATTGCGGAAACTTTTCGCAGTCTCAATCACTTTCGCGCGCTCGGCAGCGTTGTTTTTGTGCTTCAGCCATACGAGGACGACGTGCGAGACGTGGCCGGGTTGGGCGGCGGGTTGCAGGCCCATCTGCGCGCAAGACACGAGGAGGGCGGCGCCGAGGGCGAGTGAGGATGTAAGGAATTGTTTGGCAAGCTTCATGGTGCGCCTAGCATGATCAATGATGAAGCCGCTGTCCAGATGGTTATTTCTTCTCGCGTTCTCCCTCGGTGTTAGCGCTGCGGAACCGTTCACCGATCCCGCACCACCGAAATTTGATGAAATCGCGGATCAGCCCGCGCCCGTGCCGCAGGCCTTCGACCGGTTGACGTTTCACTCGAAACCAAATCCGCTGAGCAAGGAAGCGCGCACCTCCGACTGGCCTCGTGTTCTTGGCCCGAATGATGATGCAACTTCGCCGGAGACGCATCTCCTGCATATTTTTCCAAAGGCTGGGCCGACACTGGTCTGGGAGGTGAAGAAAGGCGAGGGCTATACTTCTCCCGCGATCGCCGGTGGATTCGCCGTCATCTTTCACGCTCTCAATGGCAAGGAAACCATCGAGGCGCTCAATGCGGAGACTGGGCAGCGCTACTGGAGTTTTGATTATCCGATACACTACAAAGACCGCTATGGCTTCGCCAACGGACCGCGCGGCAGCCCGGTGATCGCGGACGGACGGGTCGTCACTCTTGGCGTGACTTGCGTGATGACTTGTCTTGATCTTAAGACGGGGCGGCTCGCGTGGCAGCGCGATTTGAAGAAGGAGTTCAATGTTCCGCAGGATTTTTTCGGTCATGGCGGGACTCCGTTGATCCACGATGGTAAAATCATTGTGAACATCGGCGGGAAGGAATCTCCGGTGCCCGATGATGACACCCGTGCCCGCATGATCGCGCTGGCGGAGCCGGGACTTTGCGTGGGAGCCTTCAATTTGAAAACTGGAAGGCTAGTCTGGGGCGTAAAGGATCAATGGGGAGCGAGTTATGCGTCGCCGGTGCAGGCTACAATACATGGGCAGGAGGTGGTGATGATCTATGCGGGTGGCGAAAGCAATCCGGCGACTGGTGGGCTGCTTGTCGTCGATCCCAAAAACGGCACAGTGCTCGCGCGTCATCCGTGGCGGGCGGCCGACTACATCCAGGCCATCGGCAGTTCGCCCGTGGTCATCGCTGGGAAGAACCGCGCATTCATCAGCACCGCTTATCCCAAGGGTCGTCCGCTCGGCGGCGTGATGATCGAGTTCGGCGCAGATTTCAAAACCAGCGAGGTCTGGCGCGCATCGAAGTTCGCTACGCACTGGATTAACCCGGTGCACCACGATGGATTTCTCTACGGCATCGATGGCGAATCGGAACAGGCGGCGGAACTTGTCTGCTTCAATGCAACTAGCGGCATGGAAAAATGGCGCAAGATTATAAAGTGGGACGATGAGGAAATGTCGCGGAAGAACGGTGGCCGGCCCGCGAAAATGGGCATCATGCGCGCCAGCCTGCTGCGGGTCGACGGGAAGACGCTCTGCCTCGGAGAGTCCGGCGCGCTACTGTGGCTCGACCTCACGCCTGACGATGCGAAAATCGATGCCCGCGCTCAGTTGTTTTACTCGCCGCACACCTGGTGTCTGCCGGCGGTGAGCCGGGGTCTGCTTTATATCATGCAGAACGAACGGGAAATGGTCCGGGAAAGTGGTGGGCATCGGATTCTTTGCTATGATTTGCGCGGGCCGTGACCATCTGCGGCATATTTATTGGGAATATCGAACGTCTTACGGTGTCTCATTACCAAGCCAGTTGTCATATGAAAAAGAACGCGCATCTCATCATTCTCACCATCCTTCTGTCAGGATTTAGTCATTCTTGTGCCGAGGACAAACCAAGCTCCAACGAAAATAAAAACAAAACCATGGATAATGCCAAAGTGATCAAGTCTGACGACGAATGGCGTAAGAAACTGACGCCCGAGCAATACGCCATCACCCGCCAAGCTGCCACCGAGGCTCCGAATGGCAAGGCCTACGAGGTATTCAACAAGCAGGGCGAAGGCACCTATTACTGTGTCTGCTGTGGCGCGGAGCTTTTCACCAGCAGCGAGAAATTCCACAGCGGCTGCGGCTGGCCTTCGTTCTACGACGCGTCAAAGGCCAAGAATGTCCTCGAACGTGTGGATGACTCGCTCGGAACGCGTCGAGTCGAAACCGTCTGCAAGCGTTG
>JANNQW010000018.1:0-17650 GCA_031400955.1 Verrucomicrobiota bacterium | reverse complement strand
GCGAGGATGAAGATGATGTTGGGTTTGACCGGCGTTTCGCTTGCGGCATGGATCGAGACCAGCGGCAACAGCAGCGCGGCGAGGAGTATGCGGGTGAATTTCATGGGTTGATCATTTGTAGTTGAAATAGATGCTATGACGATGCTCCTGTCGCGGCAATTTACGGAGCGGCATTTTTTACTGAGCTTCCAATTTCAAGGCTTGCGGCAATGGAATCCGCAACCTGCTTCGCCATCAGCGCGGACCCGGCTGCTGAAAAATGAACGTTGTCATCAGCCTGAAATTCACTCCGACGCGGCTTCAGCAATGCGTAGAGATCATTCACCTGCACATCATGCTTCTTCATGACTTGCAATGCGGCTTCCCGATATTGCAGTTCGAGCTTCTCATCTATCACTACCTCCGTTTTCCAACGCTTGAGCATGGTGGTCTCGGGTTTGGGCGGGACAGGCGTGGTCGTTGCCCAGATCAGCTTGGCTCCCGACTTTTTCATGCGAACGACAAGGGCATCCAGTCTCTGCGCATACATGGCGGGCGACCGGTCGTCCGAGGCATACTGCCATCCATACATATCCCATACGCCCCAGTTGAAATGAATGACATCCCCCTTGGTATCGCCCAGCCAACCATCAATTTTTATCACTCCGACCGCTGTGGACACGCCGTTGTCGCTGCTCTTGGCCACCACCGCTTTGCCTTCAAGGGTTTTGGCAACAAGCTTGTGATAGCCTCCCGAGATCGAGTCGCCAATCAGCAAGACCTTGGGCAGATGATTGGGATTCGGGGGAATCACTGGCGGAATCGCAGGCTTGTCTTTCTCCCAGGCCACCGTCACCGTTGCCAGCAGCGCGAGCAGGCAGAATGTTGAAAAAGATTTTAGTTTGATGCTGGCATTCATTGGGTTCTTCATTTCGATTGGTTGTCTTTCTGTTTCTGCCTCCAGAAAAGTCGCTCGGCATTTCCACGGCAAATCTTGTCCTCCACTTCCTTCGGGAGCTTGAGTTCGTCGATCAAAGCAAACTCCGGTGCGGGCTTCTGGCCCAATTTAAATGACCACCAGCCGCTGTCCGTGCCGAACAGCAGCTTGTCCGCGTTGCGGATGAAAAAGTTCCGCGCGAATTCTTTGTCGCAACCGATCATGCTCCGGCCCACAGTGCAAGATATGTCCGCGTAAAGATTCGGATAGGTCTGCAAGAGCTTGTCGCAGGTGCCGTCCCCGAGATGCTTCCACCAGTCGGAATGCGCGATCAGGATGCAGTTCGGATATTGCTTCAAGACGTTCTGGAGCCGGGGCAGGTTTTTCTGATCGAGGTTCTTGTTGCCGTCCATGTGAAACATCACGGGCAGCCCCACTTGGCTGCAGGCTGCGTAAAGTTGGAGGAGCTTGGGATCATCGAAGTTAAGATTCACGCCGTAGTGCTCGCCGAAACCGATGGCTCCATCCTGTTTCTCACGGGTGAGTATCTTGACCGCCTCCTCCACGGAGTTCACTTCCTCCGGAAAAATGATGCAGAAGCGGTCGATGCGCCCCTTGTGTTCCGCGTAGTTGGCCACTTGCTGCGTGCGCTCCGCTTCATTTTTTGGGCGGGACTGCGCCAGGGGATGGTTGATGACGCGTTGCACATTATTAGCCTTCATCCATTCGGCCGCCTTGTCCAGAACGCCCGCTTTGCAATCTTGAAAGTGAACATGCGCGTCCACGAACCTTCCTGTATCTGCAGCCATGCCGCTCAATCCCATCAAGCAGCACAGCACCGCGAAAGCACACCCGCTTCTGCGCCGAATATCTCTGTTCATGACAGCAGACATCCAGCTTCCTGTTACTTGGGATTGAGAAATTACCCGAGCAATTCCGTCATCTCGCCCGTGCTGTCGGCGAACTTTTGTGTCGGCGCATCGACGGCGTTGAGCATGGAGACGAAGAGGTTCGACAGCGGCTTCTTTTTATCGCCCTCGAACGCATGGAGCTTGCCATGTTTGAAGCCAAGGGCGTTGCCGCCGGCAAGATGGATGGGGTAGTTTTTCGTGCTGTGCGATCCATGAGGATGGGCGGATCCCCACAGAACAACGGTGCGGTCGAGCATGTTGCCCTCGCCCTCCTTGGTGTCGTGCAGACGTTGCAGGAAGTAGGCGTGCTGCTCGGCGCGCCATTTGTCCCAGAGTCCGGATTCCACAGGGCGCTTGTGTGCGATGTCGTGCGTGGCGCCTTTGTAGCCGAGAACATAGGTCGCGTAATTCCACATTTCATTGCTCTGCGACTGTTCACTTTCCAGCATGAGCGTGGCATAGCGCGTGGAGTCCGTCTGGAATGCGAGATAAAGCAGGTCATACATGCAGCGGATATAATCCTGCGCCGCCTTGTATGGCACATCGAGTTTCAACTTGGTGGCATCCACATTGGGCAGCGGCTCCTGAGTCCACTGGCTGGTGCGCTCGACCCGCTGCTCGATGGCACGAACCGTATCCAGATATTCGCCCATTTTTTTCTGATCCGCTTTGCCCAGACGGTTGTTCAGGCTCTTGGACTGCTCCATCATCAAATCAAGCACGCTGGCGTCGCGTTTCAGCCGGGAGCGGACTTGTTCCACGCTCGATCCGGCGTAGGGCTGGAACATGCGGTTGAAAATTTCCTGGGGATTCTGCATTGAGGGAATCGGCCGGCCCGGCCCGTAGTGCGAAAGCGTCTTGCTGAATCCGTAGGATCCGGTGCCGCCTTCGGTGCCCAGAACCAGCGATGGATAGCGGGTCTTGTGTCCGTTGACCTTGGCGGCGAATTGATCAATGGAGATGTTGTTGGTTTTTTCATCGCCGGACATGTTGGCACCAGTGCCGAAAACATCTCCACTGCTGTGCCCGCCAAGTCCGTAGCCGCCCGCGTGATCGAGGCCGCGCAGGTAGCTGACATAGTTCTTGAGCGGCTCGAACGGGGCCGCGGATTTGTTGAAGGTCAGAGGCCCGGCATTCTGACACGGCCACCAGTTCCAATCGTGATGCGGCTTGCCGGCCACTGGCGACCCGTCCTTGGAATCGGGCATATAGGCGCCGTAGGCGAAATAGCTGATGACCATCCGTTTCGGCAGTTCCTTGCCGGCGGCGGTGGTCTTTGCCCAGCCCATGCTTTCGAGCAACGGCAGCGCCAGCGCCATGCCGCTGCCACGGAGAAATTCACGACGATCCAAATGCCAAGATTTTTGTTTCATTGCGTTATGGGTTATTTCCGGAACGTCTCACTCTGACAGATCATTACAATCAAGTCCTGCATTTTATATCCGTTTTTTTTTGCCTCTTCGACCAACTGCGCCACGGCGGCGCGATCCAGGGTCGTGAGCGAGCGCCCGATGCCGTAACTAAGCAGGCGCCGGATCACGTTCGCGGTGATTTCATCCTTGCGCTCCTTGAGAAGGTAAGCTTTGAGATGCTCCATCCCGTCAACCGTCGGGCCGCGCGGAACGCGGGCTTCGGCCTCAACTTTCACGGTGTTGATGGTCTTGAGGTAGGCCTCGTAACCTGCCAGATCCTTGTCGCTTTGTTCATTAAATTTCCTGACTCTGGTGCCTGCCTTGGGAACCATCTCCTGGAATTTGCCGGTGGCGTTGTATTTCTCGAAGGGGATGCCCCAGGGGTCGAGGCTTGCATGACACACATTGCAGCTTTCCTGTTTCCGGTGCTGGCGCAGCAAATCTTTAATGGAGATGGCCTTTTCCGCCGCATCTCCCGCGGAGTCCGACAGGGCCGGGACCTCCGCCGGCGGCGGCTTCACGTCTTCGCCGAGAATGGCCTCGCGCAACCACACCGCGCGATAGATCGGATGCGGTGCCGAGCCTGTTGAATTTCCGATGAGAACCGAGCCCTGCGTGAGCAGCCCGCCCAGATGATGCTCCGGTTTGACCGGCACTGAGCGAAACTCAAGCCCCTGCACATCGGGGATGCCATAGTGCGCCGCCAGCGGCTGGTTCAGAATTGCGAAATTCGCACCCACGATGTTGAGCACGCTGAAGTTGCGTTTGATCAGCTCGGCGATGAAGCCGACGGTTTCATCGAGCATGTATTCCCGGATCGTCGGGCGAAACATCACCTCTGTGCCGGCCCGCTCGCCCACGTGGACAAGGTAGAGAAAGCGCGGAAATAAATCGCGATTGATGCTCACTGTCTTCATCTTCGACAGGCTGAGCCATTGCATCGTGAAGTTGTTCACGAAATCGCCTGATCGTTTGTCCGTCAGCAAGCGGCGCACTTGCTCTGCGATCACCACCGGATCATCCAGCCGCCCCTTCCCGGCCAGTTTCATCAGTTCGTCGTCGGGCATGCTGCCCCAGAGGAAATACGAAAGCTTGGAAGCCAGCTCGTATTGGCGTGTCGCAACGCCGTCCTGCGCGACCGTGTGGTACAGGAACTGCGGTGATATCAGCATCATGGCCAGCGTTTCGCGAATGGCCCCCTCAAACGTATCGAAATCCTTGGCGAAAATACGGTAGATTTTCACAAACCGCTCGACCTCCTCAGGCATGGGCGGTCGTCTGAATGCGCGAGTCGCAAAGCGCGTGATGACCTCGCGGGCATAGGCTTCGGAGCCGGTTTTACGCTGCGGCGAATCGAAGAGGATCCGCGTGTGATGCTCCGGCGGCCAGACGTCGGTGACGGGCGCCTCGAACTCGACCGACTCCAGAAGGACGCGGGGCGCCACGGCATTCCACGAGACGTCAAAAGCACTCTTGCGATGATCGTTGAGCTCGCCGTTGTCGTAAATATTCTGGAAATGGATGAAGATTTTTGGCGGTTGCGGGCCTTTGGTGGTCATTGCGCCGGGCTCAATCGGAATGTTCTCGATTCGCCCGCGGAATTCAAACTCCCGGGCCTGAGCAGGATCATTCCGCAGATGCAAGGTGCCTACCTGCTCATACACGCCGGAACCGGCATCGCCCCTCTGCGTGGTTCCCATGTCCAGCCGCAGTGGAACTTCTTCTACGCCGGAAGGCAGGATGGGCGAAGCCTTCACCCGGATTTTGAACTCGCCCGTCTTCGGCCAGCCATTCAAGCCAATGCTCTGGTTGCCCGCATAGACACCGACCTCAACTCCCGCCGCCCCGGTCTTGGGCTGGCCCTTCTTGCCGGGCGTGAATGCTTTCGAGGTGCGGTGGACTTCCGGTGTGCCGGGATCGACGATGGCACTGGCCATCGCCTGCCGGGCGCACTCAAGGTAACGGTCGATCTGCTCGGGGCCGATGAGCATGAACTCAGCGGTGTTGTTAAAATGATACGGCTTCACCGGATCCTCCGGCAGCTTGTTGATGAGTTTCAATCTGAACCCGAGCAGATCGCGCATCGTGTTCTCATACTCGAAATTGGTCAACCTTCGCGCGGTCGGTATTCCGGAATCACGCTTTGCTCTCGCCTGGTTGGCATGGAGGCCGATATCGATCCACTGGCCGACCGCCATGCGCATCTTCTCCTCCGGCTGCTTCTCGTCCTCCGGCGGCATCTCGCCGCTCCTGAGCGCCTTCATGATCTTCTCCCATTTCTCCAGATCGGGACCGGTTGCCACGTCGCCATTGATCTCATGCAGTGTGATTTTGCCCTTGCTCTTCTCGGGACCGTGGCAGCTGATGCAATACTCTTTGAAAAACGGAGCGACGTGAGTCTTGAACCTGTCCGCGATAGTTTGGGCGGCGGCTGGTGATGCCCCACTGAAGACCGTCAGAAAAACGACGGCTACAACACTTGATGTTCCCAGGCGAATCATTTTTTGGCGGGGGTTTGTTTGCGATACACGAAAGAGTCGGACGATAAAAGTGAATCAATCACGGCTTTGAAACTACCGCTGCTTTCGCAGACAGGCCTTGTCGGCAGCAACTAACGTTTCTGAATCAGGCAATATTTCATTTCGCCCCAAATAAAAGCTGAAAGCGTGACGGATGATGGCCTTACTGACCGCTAGCATTAATTTCCAAGATTCTTCTGACCTGAGCGTCTTCTCATTGAACAGGAAATACCAAACCATGAAAACAACCCGCCGAATTCAAACCCTGCTATGGTGCGGTGTCGCCCTTGCCGCGACATTGGGAATGGCCAGAGCCTTAACGCTCGCCGGTCCTCCTGATATCAATCCAGCCTTCAGCGCCCATCTCTATCAGCAGCTGCACAGCGGAGATGGCAACGTATTTTTCTCGCCCTACAGCATCTCGGAGGCGATGGGCATGGTCTACGCAGGTTCGGGTGGCAACACCGCCACCGAAATCGCCAAGGCCCTGAGCTTTGGCCAGGATACTAAAGCACTCGGGCCGCAAATGCAGGAGTTCCGCCGTCAACTCATGGCGCAGGTCAACCAAAAGGACAACAAACTCAATATCGCCAATGCGCTGTGCGTGACCGGAAAGTCACCGTTGCAAGGCTATCAGGATACCGTGCGCCAGCAGTATGATGGCGAGATCTTTTCGGGCGGGCTCGACCCAATCAATGAATGGGTCAAAAAGAAAACCGAAGGCCATATTGAAAAGATTCTTGAAGAACTCAGCCAAGACAGCGCCTGCGTGCTGCTCAACGCGGTGTATTTCAAAGGCAACTGGAAGACTTCATTCAATGTTGATGCTACCCACAAGGCAGACTTCCACCTCCCGTCTGGCAAGACTGCTGAAGTCGACATGATGACACGCGAAGACAGCTTCAAAGTGCTGCGCGATAAGGGCATGATTGCTGTTGAGTTACCTTATCAAACCAGTGCGAGCATGGTGCTCATCATGCCCGACAAGGCGGAAGGCATGAAGGAGTTGGAGAACAGCTTCAACGAAGTCATGATCCAGAACCTTTGCAAAAATCTGCAAGGCCGCAAAGTCGAGAGTGCCAAACTGTTCATGCCCAAGTTCAAGCTCGCCACCAGCTACGACCTGATTGAGCCATTGAAGCAGCTTGGCATGGTAGATGCCTTTGATGGGAAGGCAGACTTCAAGGCCATGTATGGCGAGATAAAGGTCAAGATCAGCCAAATCAAGCATAAGGCGACTTTGGAAGTGGACGAGAAGGGCTCGGTCGCCAGCGCTGTCACTGCAGCTGAGATAACGCGCGAGCGCGCGAGCATCAGTCCACCCACTCCTCAAATTTGCTTTGATCGCCCCTTCCTCGTGCTCATCCGCGAAAACACCACCGGCACCAACTTGTTCATGGGCCGCATCAATAATCCCACCGCCAAGTAAGAAAAGACCTTCAACGAAAGAATGTAACCAAAGGTGTCAGGATTGATTCCCACGGCATACCCCCTTGAGATCGCGGCGAACGGAAACCTGCCGCTGAAAAGAAGCAACGTCTCCCGCCACCGCCCGGACCCATCAAAATGCCGATCGGCGCTTCCCCTTTGCCCTTCCTTGGCGGTTCCGATACTCCGTGGGGCTGCATTTTTGCAGACGCCGAAACAGACGATTAAAAAACGAGACCTGCGTAAAACCGCAGTCCAGCGCGATTTCCAAAACCCCGCGATCACTTTCCAGCAACTCCCGGCAAGCTGCCTGAAGCCGTAAACGATTCAAAAACTCGCTCATCGTCCGCCCCGCATGTTTTTTGAACTGCCGCGCAAAGGTAGGCCGACTTAGATCCGTGAGTGCCAACACATCCTCCAGCCTGACCTCCTCCCGAAAATGCGCGATCAAATGCCGCATGACTTTTGAGATCGACTGCTGGTAGTGGGACTCCGCCGCCAGGACAAAAGAACGCACGGACAAAAATGTCCGCTCCTTCTCAGGTGCCGCCGCGATCAGTGCCAGCGTCTGGAGCAGCAGCGAAAGCTGCTCCACTCCCTGCGCCTGTATCATCTCACGCAGCAATGCCGAGATTCGAGTCGCGGTGGATCCGCTCAAGCGCAATCCACGACCTGCGCGCTCGAACAACTCCAGCAGCGACAAATTCTCCGGGAACGCCCAGAAAGGATGCCCTTCCGGAAAATGCCACTGCACCGAGATGCCTCCTGAGTTTCCCCGCGTGTGCCAGTAGTGGGGCAGCTTGCTGCCGAGCAAAACGAGATCACCGCCTTCAAACGAGCCGATGTGATCGCCCACGAATCGCGTCCCATGGCCTTCAGTGAAAAGTGTCAGCTCCATCTCCACATGAAAATGCCAGTGCATCCCTTCACTGATAATCTTCTCCATCTTCCCCGGAGCCACCACGCAGTCCACGTCCCGAAGCGAGTGCGACCAGCGCAGCATTCGAAATGAATGCCCTCTTGGAATCTGAATCTTTTCACGCTCCACCCGCATGACCACTTTCATAACACGGATGCCAGCCGGAGCCAGTAATGATTGAGACAATAGTCGCAGCCTCTGAGACTGGAGGCGTAGCAAATCAGAATTGTGGTGAGTATAAGAAGGTAGCATGAGTGAACCAATCACCGTAGCATGATCCTGCCAACCCGTGCCTACTGGATGACCCGGCTCGCAGGAGCCGCTGCACTGGTGATGCTGATCGTCACCGGCGTGGAGGCTCGCACCTGGAGCAATGCAGACGGATCAAAGACCTTTGAAGCCGAACTGAAATCCTATGACCCGGCCACGGGCGCGGTCGAAGTGATCTGGCCGAATGGTGCCACGATGATATTCAATCAGGAGAAGCTTTCCCCGACGGATATCGCTTTCCTCAAGGAGCAGAGTGGCGCGGGCGGATCGACATCAGGCTTGCCTGCTGCGTTTCTCGCAGGCCAGCTGGGCACTCCAGCGGTTCCACCCGCCGTAGTTCCGATATTTGAAAAATACTGTTTTAAATGCCACGAGGGTGCAGACGCCGATGGTGATCTGACCCTGGATAACTTGAGCTCTCTTAAAAAGCCCGCGTATCTCGATGCACTCAACCGGGCTGAGTCGCAGCTGTTTTTCGACATGATGCCGCCCAAGAAATCCAAGCAGCCAAGTCCCGAAGAACGGCAAGTGCTTTTTGGTTGGGTCACTGGCGAGCTTCGCAAAAACCACGCCTCCGGACTTGATCAAAAAGCTCGAACTCCAAACGCCGGCAACTGGGTCGATCACCGTCTGCTCTTCAGCGGCACCATCAAGGACAAGCCTTATACCCCAGCCCGACGCTGGCTCTTAAGCCCTCAAATTTTCCTGGAACGCGTCTTCGATATATTCGAAATCGCTCCACAGGAACGGTTTAAATACAAAAACGGCTTTGACGGCCTGGAGCAGCCGTTCACGCTGCCTGGTCACTCCGGGGTGCGAGATTATGACACTGCTTCGCTTGAGGGCGGCAGTCTCTTTGCCATGCTCAATAATGCCAGATGGATCTCGGGAAAAATAGTCGGGGCCTACCGGATGAGTCATGGCGAACCTTCCTTGAGTGTTTTTCCTAACCAGAAATATTTGTTCGTTCCTTGGCAATCGAAAATCCAGAGACGTGTTCCGCTCAATCCCGTTTTCGATAAGTTTTTCAACAAGGAAGCCGCACCTGCAGATGAGGACATCACAGATGCGGTTCAACTCCAATTCCAACGCGCCCTGAAGCGGGCAGCTACCGATGCCGAGGTCAAACGCTACCTTAAATTAACCCGCGATGCCATCAAATTGGTGGGCAACATCAATGCCCTCCAGCAAATGCTCCAAGGTGTGCTGCTCGAATCCGATTTCGTCTATCGCGTTGAACTCGGCGATGGCGCGCCCGATCCATTCGGGCGCATGAAACTTGCCCCAGACGAAGCTGCCTACGCCATCGCCTACGCCCTCGGGGATAACGGGCCTGATGCTGGTCTGCTAGCAGCCGCGAAGGAAGGTCGACTCAGTTCCAAAGGGGACTATGAACGCGAAGTCTTGCGTCTGCTGGCCGATAAAACATATTTCAGAGGCGAGATCGAGCCAGCGCTCTACAACCCCCATGAGCCCCACGCCACCACCCATCCCAAGACGATCCGATTTTTCCGCGAGTTTTTTGGTTATCCTGCTGCCTTGAATATCTTCAAGGATAACAATCGCTCGAACGGTTATTATACCCCGGAGATCGCCAAGAGCCTGATCAAAGAAGCGGATCTCTTCCTCCTGCAGATCCTCAACAGTGATAAAAACGTTTTTTCTGAAATGTTAGGTTCGGAGTTGTTCTTCGTGGCTCCTATCAAAGGCGCAAGCGCAAAAATCGACCAGCTCAACGCACTCTATGAGCGCTTCAAGGACAGGGATTGGAAAGTTGTTCCCAAACCCACTCCAGAAAATAAAAATCCCACCAAACTCTCTGAAGAAGACAAGGCGTTCTTACGCCCGATCCTTGATGGCCACGACAGTGACTCTCAGTTGTATGTCGCCATGCGCCACATCGATCGGTCCAAAAGGTTCGGCCTGAAACATCCCCATCCACAGTGGAGCTACGCTTTCAATAATTTTGATGATCAACCCTCTGTCGGACCTTTTGCCACACCGCTCACTCTTCAAGCGCATAGCTATAGCATCGATCCTTTCCACTGGGAGTATCCGCGCGAGCAGCCCTTCAAAATCCCTCATCGCAAGGGCATTCTTACCCATCCGGCGTGGCTGATCGCATTTTCCCAAAACACCGCCACGGACCCGGTGCGTCGCGGCCGCTGGATCCGCGAAAAACTGCTCGCTGGCAGCGTGCCAGAAGTCCCCATCACCGTCGATGCCAAGATTCCTGAAGATCCCCATAAAGGCCTTCGCGATCGACTCGACTCGGTCACTAAAAAGCAGGAATGCTGGAAGTGTCACGAACACATGAATCCGTTGGGTCTGGCTTTTGAAAAGTATGACGACTTTGGACGTTTCCGCACCGAGGAAAACCTTGAATATCCTGAAAACATCATCAAAAAGACCACGTTCAAAGGTGGTATGGATATCTACAAGACCGCCCCGCTCACTACCACAGGCACTATCACTAGCACTGGCGAGTCCGGTATCGACGGCGATGTCACAGACGCCATTGACCTCATCACCCGTTTGTCCAAATCCGAGCGTGTTCGACAATCCATCATTCGTCACGCGTTCCGCTTCTACATGGGCCGCAATGAGCTTCTCAGCGATTCCAAAACTTTGATCGAAGCCGACCAGTCCTACTTAAAAAGCGGAGGCAGCTTTAACGCCGTCATTGCGTCTCTGCTTACTTCGGATTCCTTCATGTATCGCAAATAATCCGCGGCCCACTTTCCAGCTATCCCAACCACACACCTCTACCGTTCCATCCTATGATCACACGCAGAAACTTCCTGAACACCACCGCCATCTCCACTGGCGGCCTGATGCTGGCCCCTTGGCTGAATAGCGCTCTCGGCATGCATGCGAAGGGCAAGACCCCGACTCGCTTCATCTTCATGCGCAAAGGTAATGGCTTCTTGCCTGATACACTCATTTTACCGTCCTTCTCCACGGAAGACCTTGCCAAGGAAAAAGCCAAACAAGCTTTCTCAGCTGATCTAAATAAACACGAACTGCCCGCGTGGATGCAGCCCATCGCCGCTCATAAGGAAAATCTAACTATTCTTCAGGGGCTTTCGGGCATGATGTGCACCACGGGTCACCATACCTTCCAGTCCTGTCTCGGAGCTTTCCGCGCGGTCCACTCTGCCGATACCATCAGGTGGGCGACCGTTGACTTCGAACTCGCCCGACTCTTCCCTTCGGCATTCGGGCACATTGAACTTGCTTGCTTTCCTAACACCGGAAGTGATACTCGCGGCAATATCGAGGGAGTTGACAAAGGCTTTTCCGCCCGAGGCGCCAGACAACCGAATTACGCTTTCGGCTCCCCGAAAACTGCTCTTGCGGAACTCTTCAAGTCCGTCGCCGTTGATAAAAACGACCAAAACCGCTGCGCACTGGAACGTGAATTGTTGGAATTCATAGGCGGAGGTCAAACATCGCTGGCTGCTTCTCTCAATGCCACCGAGAGCCCGAAGGTTGCCAATTATGCCAAAGCCTATCACGATATGCGCGAGCAAAATACCAAGATTGATGCCCTCGCCGATCAAATCCGCAAAAACCTGCCCAAGCTCGATGCGAAATACCTGACTGACAAGATCACCACGATCGACCGTCAAAATGGACACACGGAAATTCTTCTTTCCACCCTCATCTCAGGCATGACCAATGTGATCGCTTTTACGGTCGATGAACTTGGCACCACTTACACCGGACTTCCCGGTATCGAGAATGCGAAGGTCGATCTACACGATGTCGGACATGGAAAATCCGTCGGCACCCTGGATGCGATGACCGTCCGGGGCCTCGTAAGCAAGCAACACATGAATCTCATCAATACCATCGTCAAGCGCCTCAAATCTGTGCCTGAAGCCGATGGCAACATGTTCGACAATACGGTGCTGTGTTATTTGCCGGACAACGGCGAAGCTCACCACAGCAAAGGCAATGAATGGCCATTCATGATCCTAGCGGGTCGCAATACCCGCCTTAACACCGCCGGACGCTACATCCGCCTGCCCAAGCATGGTGACGAAGGTCACAAGACACTCGGCAATTTATACACCACGATTCTCAATGCCTACGGCAACCCGATTAAACACTACGGTGCTCTCGACCTCAAACTTGAAAGCATGAAGTTCCCTCAGCAAGGACCTATTTCGCAGTTCCTCGCTTAACAACTGTCGTTCTGCCTGAGCGGATGATTCGTTTAATGCCACCCTTTGATTTACCCGTTTCTTGAATCACTTTTCCAAAAGATACAAGGCCAGCGCCCTCTTGCTCGCCAGCCTGTGGATCATCCAAAGGCCTTTGGCTGCAGCAGCGATCCCAGCTGTCATCCCGCCCGGTCAGGAGGGATTCATGGGCCATGTGGTTCCTTTTCTAAAAGAGAACTGCATCAAGTGTCACAATCCGGAGAAGAAAAAAGGAAAGTTCATTCTGAATTCACTGGATGGCAACCTGTCCGCAGGCCGCGACCTGGAGCGATGGGAGAAAATCATGAAGGCATTGAAAAGCGGAGAGATGCCACCAGAGGATGAGAAACAGCCAGCTGATGCTGAACGCCAAGCCATCAAAGAGTGGATTGACCAAGGAATGAGGGTCCATTTGGCGAAGGCTAACACAAACAAAGCCGTGCCTCTCGCAAGACGGCTAACAAATTTTGAATACCAGAACACGATGCGAGATTTGTTAGGTATCGACCTGAATTTCATCGAAGACCTCCCGCAAGATCCCAAGAAACCCTACCATTTCAATAATAGCGCGGAGTTCATGCTGCTCGGTCCAGAACTGATTGATGAATATCTCAAAGCCGCGCGCCGCGCCATGGCCAGTGCGATCGTCGATCCCGAGAAGCCTAAAGTGCATCGGCAGACATGGACTTACGAACCCAAGGGGCCGGCATTCGCAGCGATGCAGCCCGATGAAATTGGATATGGCGGATATAGACAACATGGCGTGAACTCTTGGCCCGAGACTGGCGAATACAAGATCCGCGTCAAAGCCGCCGCCATCCTACCGCAGGGCTACAAGGAAGTGCCACTGCGAATCACCATGGGCACTAATTTGAGGGGTGATGATAGGACGGGAGATCACTTTCCGGTCGGCACGGTGTATCTTTCTAACAACGTTGAAAACCTGCAAGAGTTTGAGCTTCGCGGGAGAATTGAAAACCACCCGATTCAAGCTGGTGACGCAATTTTAAAGAAGCCCGCCACCCGTTACCTCTATGCGCAAAACATGTTCGATACCGGAACGCTCAACGACTACTTCAAAGGTCACTTCTATACCGACTGGCAGTTGGCGGCACCACGGGTAGTGGTGCGCTCGATCGAGTTCGAGGCTCCCGTCATTGATGTCTGGCCACCCGAGCACCACACCCGCATTTTACACGAATCGGCGCTGCGAAGCACCAATCCCGATGCTTATGTCAAAGAAGTATTGAAAAGATTCATCACCCGCGCCTACCGCCGTCCTGCAAGTCAAGAGGAACAGGATCGCTTCTTCAAGCTCTACAAGGTGCTAGAGCCGGACTTAAAGTCGCTCGAGGCGACGATGCGCGAGACGCTCTCCATGGTGCTTATCTCGCCACAATTCCTTTACCACACAGTTGCGGCAAATGGCCTCACAACACCAAGCTACGAGACCGCCTCGCGTCTCTCTTATTTTCTCTGGGGCAGTCTGCCGGATCAGGAGCTTCTCACATTGGCGTCTTCTAACAAACTGGAAGATCCAGCTGTGATCGAAGCGCAGGCGCGCCGCATGCTCGCCGACGGACGCTCTCAAGACTTTGTCAGGAATTTCACCATGCAATGGCTCAGTCTTGAGAAAGCAAAAGCGGTGATTATCAACAATAAACTCTTCCCGCGCATTGAGGATCGGCTGTTCTTTCTGAACATGCGTGACTACATGATGGACGAGACGGCTGGATTTATCGGTGAGCTGATTCGCCGTAATGCAAGTGTGCTGAACATCATTGATACTAATTTTGCATGGCTTAACGAACCTTTGGCCAGGCATTACGGAGTTGAAGGCGTCCAAGGTTTGCGTTTCCGTGCAGTTCCGATCAAGCCCGAGACTAAGCTCGGTGGGTTACTCACACAGGGCTCGGTCTTGGTGGGGAATGGCACAGGCTCTGCACCTCATCCGATTTACCGCGCCGTTTGGTTGCGCGAGGCGATTCTAGGTGATGAGGTGCCAGCACCACCCTCCGAAGTGCCTGCCCTTTCTGAAACGGCGGGCAAAGACGTTTCGAATGCAACCACCATCAAGGATCACCTGCGCCGCCACCGCACCGTGGAATCCTGCAACGACTGCCATGCCCGCCTCGATCCATGGGGAATCCCATTCGAGGAATATAATGCGGTCGGTCAATACCAACCCTTCATTCCTAAAGACGGAGTCGTCGTGGCCAAATTCGCGGGACAAACGGGTCAAACCCTGGAAGCCTATCGCAACTATCTTAAAACTGTAAACACCATCAAGGTCGATCCTGTCGCTCGCGTTCCCAACGGTCCGGAAGTCAATGGCATGAGAGAACTCAAGGATTACCTGTTGAAAGACCGCAAAGAGGAAGTGGCAGAAAATGTCATCAGTCGCCTGCTCACCTATGGCGTCGGGCGTTCTCTCACTTATCGCGATCGCTATACCGTCGAGAAGCTGCTTCAACAATCCAAACAAAACAACCACCGCTTCCAGGACATGATCATTTCAGTCTGCAGCAGTGAATTTTTTCCGAACTCCAACAACAAGCAAAAAACCATGACCATGAAATCTCACCACATGAACCGTCGCGATGTCCTCCGTGGAGGCGGCATCGCACTCGCCCTGCCGTTTCTCAACAGCATGAGTTGGGCCGCTGGCCCTGCGGCAAAGAAGCAGCAGCCCAAACGGATGTTTATCAGTTACATCTCTTACGGGGTCTATGACCCGCCGAGCAAGGACGGGAAAATCAACGAGTGGGGATGGTATCCGCGTTATGATTCCGGACCCCTCACATTGAACAAAGCTTCCGCTCCGTTCGAGTCTGTAAAAGATTCCATCACCTATCTCCGCGGGCTCGATCACCGTGGAGGATATGGTCTTGCCGGACATGCAAGCTCAGATATTTTTGTCACGGGTGCCGACATGACCGGCTTACAGAAAACCAACAGCATTTCCATCGACCAGCTCGCCGCCAAGATCAACGGTCACCACACTCGTTATGCGTCCCTCGTGCTTGGCAGCGAGGGTGGCACTGGCCCTTACGGCGCCTCCAAAACTCTTTCCTACCACGGCCCAGCGAAACCCATCCCCTCACTCTCGAAGCCACAGGATATTTTCAACCGCCTGTTCCAGCCTTATGCCAAGCAATCGGTCAACGAGGTTCGAGCCGGCTTAAAACGCGAAGCAAGTGTGTTAGATCTGCTGATGGAAAACTACAAGAGCCTTAATGGTAAGCTCGGCTCTGAGGACAGTCAGAAAATGGAAGAGTATCTTGATTCCGTCCGTGCTATCGAGCAACGCGTTGAACGCACCAGCAAGTGGACTCATGAGGAGTTGCCAAAAATAGATGCCAAGGGACTCAATCTTGAAGCGACTTACCACCAGCCGACAGAGTTCATCCGCTGCATGTATGATCTGATTTACCTCGCCTTCCAAACGGATTCCACCCGCTTTGCTACCTTCATGACCGAAAGCGAATACTCCACTGATAATCTCGTCGGTCATTTTGCCAAGGTTCTGTTTGGCTATAACGGCAATACTCACGACATCGCCCACAAGCGACCAGATGGTGCTGTCTCAGGTGAATGGGAAAGATGGCGTGCCGAGCAGCATGCCTACTTCCTAAAGCGGCTGCGCGACACCCCGGAAGGTGATGGCAACATGTTGGACAACACACTCGTTCTTTGGGGGTCCGCACACCCGCATGGCTCGCACAGCTCAACTAACTACCCGCTCCAAATCGCAGGTGGCAATAAGCTCGGCTTCAAACACGGCAACCTCCATAACTTCGAGGGCGCGCGTAAAAAGCCACTCGCCAACTTATTTGTCTCGATGCTGAATGCCGTCGATGTCCCCACTAAACAATTTGCTGATAGCACCGGCGAACTCACCGAAATCCTGGTTTAAGAATATGTCTGGTCTATTGCACAAGCTCATACTCCTGATCTGGTTGTTGTCATTTCCAGTGGCTTTTGCGCAGGTAAAGAAAACTCCTAAACTATTGTTCCTCGGTGATCCAATACATGGTGAAATCGTGACAGCGGCAAGCGGGGGACTCGTAACTCTCCACCTCCCCCCTAGTGGCAACCCGAATGACAGCGGCACCGCTCTGGCGAAGATCGATGCCTTGTTAGGAGCAACGCAATGGGACATTATCTACTTCAACTTCGGCATCGGTGATTTGTTTTACAAGGATCCCGCAACCAAGGAGATCCGCGTCATGTGTAAGAGCAGCGGCGGTGTGCGGGTCTCCACGCCCGCGCAATATGAAAAACAGCTTGATGCACTGGCGCAACGTCTCAAAACAACCAAAGCCAAACTGATCTGGGGGAATACCACGCCGTTGGTAACCCTCTCTGGTTTTGGTGTTTTTTTAAATGACAGACTTTTCGATGCCAAATCGGAAGTTGAATACAATGCGATTGCCGCCCGTGTAATGGCGAAACACAATGTCCCGGTAGTTGATCTTCACAGCCATGTCATGGCGCAGTTTAAGCCCGATGAAGCACACCCTGCCTACTCCAAATACGCGGGAGTGATGGCAAAAAAAGGTCAACCCCTCCATGCACCGCTGGTGCAAGTGTTACGAGACGCGGCTAGCGACATCCGTTAATACCACCCTTAAAATAATAAAGCCATTGATTCTAATTCTTCTAGCGTTTTCCGTCTTTTTGTCCGCAGCCCCAGCGACTGCCCTGGAGTTCCATGTCTCGCCCTCTGGCAGCGACAAGAACCCCGGAACCCAAGCAAAGCCCTTCCAGACCATCGCCCATGCACGCGACAGTGTCGCCAGGATCAATGGTAGAATGACTGGCGATATCGTGGTCCATCTGGGTGGAGGAACCTATGAGATTTCCGAGTCTGTGGTGTTCGATGCTAACGATTCCGGAACCAACGGCCACAAGGTGATTTATAAGGCCGCTGCCGGTCAGACGCCAATCGTGAGTGGTGGCAAAGCGATCAAGGGTTGGACGATTCACGACAAGGAAAAGAACATCTACAAAGCTGCCGTTGGCGGACTCAAGTTTCGCCAGATTTATGTCAATGGCGTCCGCGGG
>JANNQW010000017.1:0-13727 GCA_031400955.1 Verrucomicrobiota bacterium | reverse complement strand
ATCAGGCACCTCTTAATCGCGGGGTGGAGCAGCCCGGTAGCTCGTCAGGCTCATAACCTGAAGGTCATAGGTTCAAATCCTATCCCCGCAACCAATTTCAAAGCCCTGTAATTCAATGAGTTACAGGGCTTTTTCTTGTCTTGATTAAGAAATGACTAACTACAGGAAAATGCACCGACACACCGTCTCCGATGCACGCCTTGGGCCACTCTGGTTGGGCACCCGCGAAAGCAAATTCCTAGCAGCCAGCTTGGTAGCGTGTGTGGCATTCATGCTAAGCCAATGCCGTAAGCCGTCACCCCCTCAGGCTAGCACGCTGAAGGAGGGTTTGATTGTAAAGGCAGTGAGAACAGCGGCGTCTAAAAATTTGAGTCCTGCCGACATCCTGCCTTATCACGATGCACTTGTGTGGCAGGAATACACGGTGATCAAAGTCCTGCACGGCAAACTGGATGCAAAAAATATCCGAGTGGCTCACTGGGTTGTTGTCGATGGCGGCACTCTGAAGGTGAGCCAAAAGATCGGTGGCACAGCAACCTTGGCGTTACTTCCTCTCGACGAGACGCCTAATATCCGAGGAGTTCGACAAGTGGACGATTTGGATTTCGACGCGGATACCCCTTGCTTTGTCGTCAGAGAAAAGCCCACGCCGTTATCTAAACCACCGACTACATCCGGCTATGACTACATGGGCCGCATCTCAGCCAAAGCTCCCATCTTCTGGAGCATCCGCGGGCAGTTGCAGTGGATAGTGATGGGCAACTCCCATGCCGACTCCGGCATTGACGCGGGCTGGTTCCCGTTGGATGGCAACCGAGAGTGCCCCGTGGTTTTCAATCTGGCATGCGCTGGAGCACCCACGCCTCTCCAATGCACAATCTTGCGCGAGTGGGTCATACCCCTGCCCAATTTGAGCACGGTGATCTGGCAGGTGGACGCGCGATCATTCAATCTGCAAAAGCATAATCCCAACGAGGTAATGAATTTTCTGAAAAGTCCTGGCCACAAACGCGAGGAGAAAAATAAAGCTGCCCTGTGGCCTGTGCCAACCCCGGCGAAAAGAACATCGGCTCAGGAACTGGTCCCGCTCATCACCGATGCGCATGATGCCTGGGGTGTGTGGCACTACAAGATACCGTCCCGCATGCCTTCCGATCCGGCGACCGCCCTGCCTGAGCTGAGCAAAGAAATGTCCGTGACGGATTTTATCTTCGATGAGGCGCTCTGGAATGAGTTCGTCAGCATGGTCGAGGAATTAAACCAGCGCCAAGTGCGCGTGTTTTTGGTCACCACGCCCATCCACCCTGCCTCACATAACCTTCCCGCAGCCGACCGCGATGGCAGCACCCACGAGGGAATGATCATGACCGCGAAAAAGCTCGATGCGTTGGCGACACGCCTGCCTGTCACTTGGTTTCATGACTTCAACCGCGACGGATCCCATGACCACCCCCACGCTCATTTTTACGATGGTGATCATCTTAATAACGCAGGTTCACTGCAACTCACCCAGGAGATATGGCAATGGATAAACACTTGCCAATCATCTGAGCATGGCCAGTGAGGTCAATACGCCCCTAACAGCCTGTTTTCGGAGCAGTTTGACGCGCTGCACTATCCCGCCAGGAGTTTTCACTTCGACCTTCGCCTCCTCAAGTATCATGAACCCGGCAGAATCTGCCGACAGCTTGCTTGAATGTTCCGGCCTGCCTCCAGCGCCCAGTGCAATACACTTTTTGCAGTTTCAACCTCGTCCCCGATGGACACACTGGGCGACTTCAGCCCGGCACCTGCGAAAGCATATTCCTAACAGCCTCGCTACTCTCGACACCGCATCAAACTATGAATATCGAAAGATCAGAACTAACTGTCGCGTATTAAGCCGCCAACTCAAATTCGTTATCAAATCGTGAAATTTCTACTCTCACTTCTCGCAGCCTCCACCCTGCTCGCAAACATCGCCTCCGCTGCCGAACCGGCAACCAAGCCGCCCACACTCCCCACCGCACACACCACACGCAACATCGAAGGCTGGACAGTGCGGGTGGATGACCGGTTACTGAAGGGCGAGGGCGCGACACTGGGCGAGCGCGCAATGAAGTTGCTCACGGCTCGACTTGTCGCCATCACAATTGTCGTCCCTGAGAAGTCACTCGCCAAACTGCGCGCCATCACCATCGAGCTGGATCTCAATTATGGCGACCTGCGCTCGATGCAGTATCATCCGGAAGCCGGCTGGTTAAAGAAGCACGGCTACAGCGAGTCACTCGCAAAGTGCGTCCATATTCCCGAGGTGGAGGATTTTCTCTCGCCGTATGATAATCACCGCATGCCGTGGGTCGTGCTGCACGAACTCGCACATGGGTTTCATGATCAGACGATCGGCTTCGATGATCCCCGCGTGATTGCCGCCTGGAAGAAATTTTGTGACAGCGGCAAATACAAGTCCGTCCTCACCAGCCCCGGCCGCATGCGTGAGCACTACGGCCTTACAGATCAGAAGGAGTTCTTCGCCGAGATGACCGAGAGCTACTTCGGCTCGAACGATTTTTATCCTTTCGTGACCGGAGACCTCAAGCAAGCCGAACCCGAAACTTTCGCCCTCATGACGAAAATCTGGGGCCCGCTGCCGGAAAAGTAAATACATCGATTCACAACCCACACCCCTATGAACCAAGGTAAACTCACCCCGGACCAAATCTCAACCTATCACCGCGATGGCTTTGTGATTGTAAGCGGACTGTTTGACCCCGAAGAAATCGACCTCCTGCGTCGCGTCAGCAAAGAAGACAAGGCGCTCGATGATCATTCATTTTCCAAAGACGACGGCACGGGCGTCAAAGTGCGCCTTTCACTCTGGAATCATCCTGGCGACGGCATTTACGGAATGTTCGCACGCTGCCACAAGCTTGTGGATTCCGTGGAGCAACTGCTCGGCGACGAAGCCTATCACTACCACTCCAAAATGATCATGAAAGACGCCAAAGTCGGCGGGGCATGGGCCTGGCATCAGGATTACGGCTATTGGTATCAGAACGGCGTCTTGTTTCCCGACCTCTGCAGTGCCTCCATTGCAGTGGACCGCGCCACGAAGGAAAACGGCTGTCTTCAAGTTCTGAAGGGCTCGCACAAAATGGGTCGCGTGGATCACGTCCTCACCGGCGATCAGGCAGGCGCGGACATGGAGCGCGTGAACGAGGCTATGAAGCGATTTGAACTTGTCCACTGCACGCTCGAACCCGGCGACGTCGTTTTCTTCCACGGAAATTTACTCCATGCATCAGACCGCAACAACTCCGACCAGCCGCGTTGGTCCATGATTTGTTGCTATAACTACAAGAGCAACGACCCCTACAAGGAGGCGCATCATCCACGCTACACGCCGCTCGTAAAAGTTGCCGATGATATGATCATAAAAACCGGCAGCAAGCGCTTCGCCGACGACACCTCCAATGTCGCCTGGCTCGAACACAATAGGGATGCCAGTGCCAGCACGTTGAAAGAGACTGCGACTAAGAAATGATCGCGGCACACGGCGCAATAATCTATCGCTTTCACGCTTGAACATTCACCCTCCGCAGCCGGCCAGAAAGGATTTTCGTATTGGCGTGATTGGCAGCGGCTTCATCGTCAGCGACTGCCATCTCGTCAGCTACCGTAAAGCCGGCTTCAATCCGGTCGCCATTGCATCCCGCTCGCGGGAAAACGCCGCCAAGGCCGCCGCGCGGCATTCCATTCCCAAAGTCCATGACGATTACCAAGCGCTGCTCGACGACCCGGACATCGAAGTGCTCGACTTGGCCGTCCCTCCCAACGCGCAACTTGAATTGATCCGCGCTGCGTGTGATCGCAAAACCGTTCGCGGCATCCTTGCGCAGAAACCACTCGGCATGAATTACGCAGAAGCTTTGGAGGCTGTGAATTGCTGCGAGAAGGCCGGCATCATTCTCGCGGTGAATCAAAACATGCGCTACGACCAGTCTGTGCGCGCCGCCAAGATACTTCTCACTGACGGCACCATCGGCGAACCCGTCTTTGCCACGATTGATATGCGCGGCATACCGCACTGGATGCCATGGCAGAAAGAGCTGGGCTGGCTCACCCTGCGCATCATGTCTATTCATCACCTCGACTGCATGCGCTATTGGTTTGGTGATCCCGAGGCGATTTTTTGCAGCACGCGCACCGATCCACGCACGAAATTCCCGCACACCGACGGCATCTGCACCTGCATCCTCGAATACGCCAGCGGCCTGCGCTGCGTTGTCATTGACGACACCTGGACCGGCCCTACAAAAGAAGGCTGCCCTAGCGACATCGGAATTAAGTGGCGTATCGAAGGCATGAACGGCTTGGCAATCGGAGACATCGGCTGGTGCCAAGATCCCCTCACGACTCCATCTACCATCCGCTACGCATCCAAAGGTGACGGCCATTTCCATGAGCCGCGCTGGACGGATAGCTGGTTTCCCGATGCCTTCGCTGGAACCATGGGGCAGCTTCTCATTGCCCTTGAAACCGGAACCACACCCGCCATTAGTGGTCGCGACAATTTGAAAACCATGGCACTGGTGGATGCGGCCTATCAAAGTTCCGCCGAACATCGCCTGGTTCAAATCCCCCACCCCATTTCTGGCAACTAATCAAACAACCTGAAATCAACCCAAACCTCATCATGAAACGTCGCTCCTTCATCACCTCCTCCGCCTCCGCCGCATTCGGATTTCAATTCGTTCCCGCCCATGTCGTCCGTGCGCAGGGTGATGTGAAAACACCTTCTAATAAAGTTCGACTGGCTGTCATCGGCTGCGGTGGCCAGGGCGCCAGTGATCTCGGCGGCATGGCTGGAGAGGACATCGTGGCTCTGTGCGATGTCGATGACCGGCGCGCCGCAGGCAGTTTCAACAAGTTTCCGAATGCCAAACGCTTTAAGGACTTCCGAAAGATGTTCGACACCATGGCGAAAGATTTCGATGCCGTGCTGGTGGCCACGCCGGATCATTGTCACGCGGTCGCCACCCTGGCGGCCATCGGTCATGGGAAGCACGTCTATTGCGAGAAGCCGCTCGCCCACTCTATCGCAGAAGTGCGCGCCATGCGAAAAGCTGCCATCGAAAAGAAGGTCATCACCCAGGTCGGCAATCAGGGGCATTCATCGGAAAGCATCCGTCTCTTCTGCGAAATGATCTGGTCCGGCGCCATCGGTAAAGTTTCCGAAGTTCATGCGGGCTGCGATGCCTTCAAGGATGTTTACTTCCAGACCGGCAGCCGGGAAAAAATTCTAACCGAAAAACCGGAAGTGCCGAAGGAACTCGACTGGGATCTCTGGCAGGGCCCCACCGCCTCACGCGCCTATCATCCCGAGTATTTGCCTTTCAAATGGCGTGGCTTCTCCGCCTACGGCAGTGGCTGCATTGGCGACTGGATTTGTCACGTCCTCGATCCATCCTTCTGGGCGCTTGATCTCGGCATGCCCACCGCCGTCACGGCAGAAACCAAAGGATACGATCCAAAGAAAGACGCTGAATTTTATCCGCAGGGTTCGAAAATCACCTACGAATTCCCCGCCAAAGGAGATCGCGGCCCGGTGAAACTCATCTGGCATGATGGTGATTTCGGCATTCCCCAACCCGAGGAACTTACCAAGGAGAACCGCAAAGTGGTGGGCATCGGCGCAGTTGTCATCGGTGATCAGGGAAAAATCATGCATGGCTCCCACGGCGGCGGCGGATGCCGCATCATCCCCGAGGCACGCATGAAGGATTTCAAAAAGCCGGATCAAAAAATACCCCGCGTCAAGGGTGGGCAACACCAGAACGACTGGCTGGACGCCATCCGGGAAAACCGTCCCGCTGGTTCCAGTTTCGAATACGGCGGCGCCCTAAGTGAAATCGGCCTGCTCGGCATGATCGCCATTCGCCGTTCCGGCACCCGCCTGGAATGGGACAATGCGAATGTAAAATTCACCAACGACGAGGAAGCCAACACTTTCCTGACGCCAGTTTATCGCGAAGGCTGGAAGATGTAATCCGGCAGCAATCGTTAATAGAGTAACGCAGCACCATCAGTAATTCTGATGGTTCGCGATCATGGAAAGTTGAGCCATGATGTAACTTTAGTGATGCTGTGGTGTTGTAATTTCATCTGCTCCTGAAAAGGGAGCGGAACAATTCCATTCACCATGAAACATTCCCTTTACACCATCGCAGCTCTCGTCCTCGCGACGACACTCACCTCAACCGCACAGCAGCCACAGGGCCGCCCCGGCAGACCGGAGCCAGTGCGACTGCCCGAAGGCACACGCACCGAACGCGACCTCGTGTATGGCAGCGCGAGTGGACGCGAACTGAAGCTTAATCTTTATCTCCCGCCCGACGATGGAGTAAAGCCGCTCATCATCTGGATTCACGGCGGCGCGTGGATGATGGGAAGCAAAGACGGGCCGAGTCCCGCGCAGCAATTTGTCACTTCTGGCTACGCAGTGGTGCACGTCGGCTATCGATTGAGTCAAGTGGCTAAATGGCCCGCCCAGATGCACGATTGCAAAGCGGCGGTGCGCTGGCTGCGAGCGAACGCGGAAAAATATCATCTCGATCCAAAACGCTTTGCTGCGTGGGGCAGCAGCGCGGGCGGGCATCTCGTGGCCGTGCTCGGCACCAGCGGCGGCGTGCCGGAACTCGAAGGCACGAGCAATGACTTGAAGACATCCAGCAGTGTGCAGGCGATCGTGGATTGGTTCGGCCCCACTGATTTTCTCCAGATGAACAAGTTCCGCAGCAACATCGCCCACGACGAAGCGCGGTCGCCCGAGAGCCAGCTCATCGGTGGTCCGATTCAGGAAAACAAAGACGCTGCCGCGAAGGCGAATCCCATCACTTATATCGGACGTATCGAAGCTCCGCCGCCCTACCTCATCATGCACGGAACTAAAGATGAATTGGTGCCGTTCAATCAAAGCGAACTCTTGCGCGGCGCGCTGCAAGTCGCTCATGCCGATGTGACTTTTCATCCCGTGACCGGTGCGGGCCACGGCTTCGGCGGCGAGCAGAACATCGCTCCCGTGCGCGAGTTTCTCGCTCGAATCTTTGCGGCAAGAGACAGTAAAAAACTTTCCCCAGACAAGACTGCGAGGGATCAGCGGTAAGGGCAAGGAACTTGGGCGTAATTCCATCATCCCCTACCCCGCGATTATCAGCACCCCCGGCATCTTTGACTACGAGCTTGCATTTCATCCACGCAGGCTATTCTTCCCAGTTCTTGCCTGAAGGCAACCATACGATGAGCGAAAACAACTTCACCGAAGTTTCCAGCGAGAGTTGGTTATCCCGCATCGGAAAATCCATCACCGGCATGCTGGTCGGTGGCGCAATGGCAGTAATCGCATTCCCCCTGCTGTGGTGGAATGAAGGACGCAGCGTTCATACCTATCAAGGCTTGGCCGAGGGCGAAAGGATCACCGTGAATGTCAGTGCTGATCGCGTAGAAGCTTCAAACGACGGCAGGCTCGTCCACGTCACTGGCAGAGCCGAGGGCAAGGACACCGTCAGTGACGCCACCTTTGCCGTGAGTGCGCCTGGCTTGATCAAGCTGAGGCGCAAAGTGGAGCTGTATCAGTGGATCGAAAAGAAGGAATCACACACTAAAAAAAAGCTCGGTGGCAGCGAAGAGACCACGACGGAATACAGCTACAAAATGGACTGGGACAGCAAGGTTCATAACTCCGCGGAATTCCACAAACCTGAAGGCCACAGCAATCCTCCGCCAGCTTATTCGAAGCAGGACTTTTCCTCTCATGACGCCACGCTCGCGGCATTTCGATTGCCTGATTTTCTAATTAGCGATTGGAGCGACTACAGGCCACATACGTCACCCTCAGCAGACAAACTGCCTGAACCACTCCGTAGCAAGGCAATAAATCGTGACGACTGGCTTTATATCTCCGCAAATGCAGACGCACCGCAAGTAGGAGATACCCGCGTGAAATTCGAATCCATCCCGGCTGGCGATGCCAGCGTGCTGGCCAGACAGGTAAAGGACACTTTTGAACCCTATGCCACAAAAGCTGGCACCAGCATCGCCCGAATTGCCTCGGGCGTGCAGTCGAAAGAGTCGATGTTCGCCGCCGCCAAATCCGAGAACAAAATGATGACATGGTTGCTGCGCGGCGCCGGATTCCTTCTCATGTTCATCGGTCTGACCTTGGTGCTTAATCCACTGAAAGTGGTGGCAGATGTGATCCCGTTCGTGGGAAGCATCGTGGGCTTTGGGACCGGGCTGATGGCCTTTTTATCAAGCATCGTCGGTTCCAGCCTCACTATTGCACTAGCCTGGGTTAGGTATCGCCCCCTCCTCGGTGTGGCCATGCTCATTGTGGCCGCAGGCGGCATCTATTTCCTCAAGGGTGCATTTAAAAAGAAGGCCTCAGCCTAGTCTGCCTTCTATTTCTGTGCATCATTCTCCCACCACGGCTCATACCCAACATTCAAAACCATCAACTATGAAACTCATCACACTATCCTTGCTCTGCATCCCAACACTTTTCACCGCCCACATCTTCGCGGCTGAACTTAAATTCGAAATCGCCCCGAATTACTTCGACCAACAACCTGGCGGACAAGCACAAGGTGCCTGCCACGGCGGAGTCGTGATTGATAAAGCTGGCAACATTTACGTCACCACCGACACGCTGCGCGGCATCCTCGTGTTTTCTCCCGAAGGAAAATTCCAGCGAGCCTTTGGCCCGGCAAACATACACGCGCTTGAAATGCGCGAGGAAAACGGCGTGGAAGCCATATATGCAGCGCGCCCGACGCAGCATGAAGTCATCAAGCTGAAGCTCGATGGCACGATCGAATGGTCCATCAAATACCCGGCGGAATCCAACATCTGCAAAGACGCAAACGGCTTCAAACCCTGTGCCGTCACCGTGGGCACCGACGGATTTATCTACGTCGCGGATGGCTATGGCTCGAACCACATCTTCAAATTCGACAAGGATCGCAAATTCGTGAAGGCGTTCGGCGGCTCGGGCAAGGAAGAAGGGAAATTCAACACCTGCCACGGCATCGCGTTCGATGCTCGTGGTGAAAAGCCGCTGCTTCTTGTCTGCAACCGCAACAATGATCGCGTGGAATATTGGGACCTCGAAGGCAACTTCGTGAAAGTTATCCAAAAAGACCTGCGCATGCCAGCCGCCGTCCACATTCGGGGCGACAACGCACTCATCCCCGAGTTGAAAGGCCGGGCAACGCTGCTCGACAAAACCGGAGCCATTATCGCCCAGGTCGGCGACAACCCCGACCCCAAACAACGCGCCAACTTCGGCCTCAAGCAGGACCAATGGAAAGACGGCATCACCAACTCCCCGCACGGTGGATCCATTGACAAGGACGGTAATTTGATCATCACCGAGTGGAGCGCGTTTGGGCACCTTCACAAATTCCTGTTGAGCAAGTAGCAGCCCTCTTGGGAACTGACTTAAATGGAAGCCAAGCAGGCTGCCTGACGGATTTCCGGCTGGGAGCCTGATCACCGGCTTAGATCGAAAGTTGGCAGCTTTACGAGCGTATAATACCTGTAAGTCTTATCACATTCATCCATCAATGATTTTACTCGCTCGATCATTCAGCGCGAAATTCCGATCCTTCTTGCCCAGCATCGTTTCTATATCTGCGGCCTGGACTCAGATTCCTTTGCACGCAGCGGTGGATTTTAACCACCAAATTGTGCCCCTCCTGCGCAAGCACTGCGGCGAATGCCATACGGGCGACAAGCTCAAGGGCGGCTTCTCCATGAACGATCGCAAAGCGCTCTTGCACGGCAGCGAAAACGGGCCAGTGATCGATTTGGAAAAGCCGGAGAAGAGCCTGTTGCTGGAGTTGGTCACGACCGATGACAAAGACAAGCGTATGCCGCCCAAGGGTTCCGGATTGTCCGCCGCAGAAGCAGCGCTGCTTCGTCAGTGGGTCGCGGAGAAACTTCCGTGGGAGCCCGGCTTCGCTTTTAAAGCGCCGGCTTACGAACCTCCCCTGAAACCTCGCAAGGTGGAACTGCCCGCCGCGACTGCAGGCCGGTCCCATCCGGTGGACCGCATCCTCGATGCCTATTACGTAAAGAACAAACTGGCACCGCTCCCGCCCATCAGCGATGCGGCGTTCATGCGCCGCGTGTCCCTGGATCTCGTCGGACTGCTGCCGGAACCGGAGGCGCTGGCGAATTTCACGGCCAGCACCCTGCCCAACAAGCGCTCGCGTTTGATCTCGTTCCTGCTGGACAATGACATCGGGTATGCGGACCACTGGCTGACTTTCTGGAACGACCTACTGCGCAATGACTACACCGGCACTGGTTTCATCACGGGCGGTCGCAAGCAGATCACAAAGTGGCTTTATCAATCGCTCAAGGAAAACAAGAGCTACGACAAATTCGCCCAGGAGCTGATCGCGCCCAAGCCGGACAGCGCGGGCTTCAGCGAAGGCATCAAGTGGCGCGGCACCGTCAGCGCGGGTCAGACGGTGCCCATCCAGTTCGCACAGAGCGTTTCCCAGACTTTTCTGGGCATCAACATGAAGTGCGCGTCCTGCCATGACAGCTTCATCGACCGCTGGAAACTGGACGAGGCTTACGGACTCGCCGCCGTGGTCTCCGATGCGCCACTGGAAGTATTCCGCTGCGACAAATCCCAGGGCCGCACTCAGAAGGCCGCGTGGTTGTTCCCGGAGCTGGGCCAGATCGACGCCGAGAAGAAACAGCCCGAGCGCCAGAAACAGTTGGCGATGCTCATGACCCATCCGGAAAACGGACGTTTCACGCGCACCCTCGTGAACCGCTTCTGGCACCGGCTCATGGGACATGGAATCGTGCATCCGGTGGATTCAATGCAGACCGAGCCTTGGAGCTCGGACTTGTTGGACTTTCTGGCCGTTGATTTTGCCGAAGGCGGTTACGACATGAAAAAGACACTGGCGCTGATCTGCAATTCACATGCCTATCAATCCGCAGCTCAGATTGTCGGCAAGGAGACAGATGCTCATGGATTCGTCTTTCATGGTCCTCGGACCAGGCGCTTCACTGCGGAGCAGTTTGTGGACGCTGTCTGGCAACTGACCGGCGCGGCACCTTCGAAATTCGATGCCGAAGTGGTGCGCACGAAGCTGAACACCGTCGCAGCCGCGACAAAAAAACTCGAAGCCCAATGGATCTGGGGTGCCCCGGCCATGATCGGCAAGGCACCCGCAGCCGGCGAGACCATCGCGATGCGTCGCAGCTTCAAAGTGCAGGGCAAGATCAAACGCGCGGGTGCGGTCATCACCTGTGACAACGAGTACAAACTTTTTATCAACGGTGCCGAAACAAGCAAAGGCACCAGCTGGGAGCAGATGAACGCCGTTCCGCTGGAACTGAAATTGAAAAGCAGCGCCGACAACGACCTGCTCGTGGTGGCCAATAACACAGGCGACGGACCGAACGACGCGGGTTTGTTCGCCGAACTGCGCATCGTCACGGAAGACGGCAAGGAGCAGCGCATCAGCAGCAACAGCGACTGGGAATGGACGGCCCATCTGCCGGACGCCAAAGGCAAGTTCAAGAAACCGCCGACTGATTGGAAGCCATGCGTGGCCGTCAAACCGTTGCCGGCTTGGTCGGAGAAACACAACGGAGAGACTGCCACCCTGCTGGCCCAACTCACCACGGGGGACCTGCCCATGGTTCGCGCCGGTCTGGTCAAGAGTAATTTCCTCATGCGCGCCCTCGGCCGGCCGAATCGCGATCAAATCGTCTCCATGCGGCCTGGCGATCTCGGCACGCTGGAAGCCATCACCCTCGCCAACGGCCCCATTCTGGCGGACACGCTCGAAACCGGCGCGAGCAACCTCATGGCACGCAAGTGGGCTGGCACAGGAGCGTGCGTGCAATTCCTCTACCGCTTTGCCCTGTCTCGTGACCCCAGCGCTGATGAACTGGCCGCCGCAACTGGAGCACTCGGCTCCAGCATGACATCACAAGGAATGCAGGATATGCTATGGGCTCTGATCATGCTGCCCGAATTTCAGATCAACCACTGACATTGCGCTTATGAACACGCTCGATCTTCACCAACCGGAATTTCTTGCCCGTCGCGATTTTTTGAAGCGGCTCGCCGCTGCCAGTGCCGCCGCCTGGTCCGCAGGCGCTCCGAGGCTCATGGCAGAATCCGTCGTTCAGCCCAAGGCCACGGCGGATGCCTGCATTTTGCTTTGGATGGGCGGCGGCATGGCCGCGCCCGATACATGGGATCCTAAGCGATACGTGCCTTACAAGGTCGGCACACCGGTGAAGGACATCCTCAGCACGTTTCCTGCCATCAACACGGCGGTGGACAACATCAAAATTTGCCAGGGACTGGAAAACATCGCCGCCGTAATGGATCGCGCCACTTTGATCCGGTCCCATTTTCAGACGGACCTCGGCAGCATCCTTCACTCACGTCATCAATACCACTGGCATACCGGCTACGTCCCGCCACAGACAGTCGCCGCCCCTCACCTCGGCGCGTGGATGTCGAAAGTCCTCGGTCCGCGCAACCCCGTGATGCCGGCGTTCGTCAACATCGGTCAGCGGCTCGAAGGCGTGGGCGAGTCTGAAGAAGTCAAAGCATTCACCACCGGCGGATTTTTCGGCAATGAACACGGCCCCATGAACCTTCCCTACCCCGAGGAAGCGGCGCAGGCCGTGCGACCGCCGAAGGGCATGGACCCGGGCCGCTTCGAAAACCGCAATAAGCTTTTCAAAAAGCTCGTCGACAAGAATCCGAACCGCGACCGCATGAGCGACTACCAGCAGGAGTCCATGCTGCGCTCCCTCGACAACGCCTACCGCCTGCTCAGTTCCAAAGAGCGCGCCGCGTTCGACCTCACCCTCGAAGACAAGGCCAGCTACGACAAATACAACACCAGCCGCTTCGGCCAGGGCTGCCTGCTCGCGCGACGCCTCGTGGAATCAGGCACGCGCTTCGTCGAAGTCACCACCGAGTATGTGCCGTTCCTGAACTTCGACACCCATGCCAACGGCCACGACGTCATGAAGCGCATGCACAAAGAGATCGACGGGCCCGTTGCCCAGCTCATCCTCGATCTGGAAAAGCGCGGCCTGCTGGATCGCACGCTCGTCATCATCGCCAGCGAATTCAGCCGCGACATGATCATGGAGGGTCAGCCAGGATCCACGGCCAACGACCAGACCACCCACAAAGTGGACACCATCCAGGAAATGAAACACTACGGCCAGCACCGCCACTTCACCGGCGGCGGTTCCGTCGTGATGTTCGGCGGCGGCATGAAGAAAGGCCACCTGCATGGCAGCACCGCAGACGAGCGTCCCCTCGTCGCCGTCAAAGACCCCGTCAGCATTCCCGATCTCCACGCCACCATCATGACGGCCATGGGCATCAGTCCTAAGATGAAATACGATGTCGAGCAGCGCCCCTTTTATGTGACTGAAGACGGTTTGGGCAAGCCCGTCATGAGCCTGTTCGCGTAGTTTTTTCACCACAACTTTGAAGACCGTCAGGGGTCTGGAACGCCCGGCGTCAGAATACTATGTTCTGGCTTTAACCCGGATTCCGAAGTTAAAAAAGGCATCGTTTGGCGCTGAAGGCGTGGTTACTTGGCAGTGCAAACAAACCAGCACTCACAGCCATGCACCAAACGATGCAGGGGATTATCAACCCCGTTTTCACTTCCCGGCAA
>JANNQW010000016.1:0-6570 GCA_031400955.1 Verrucomicrobiota bacterium | reverse complement strand
CATCGTTGATCCGTGGGGTCATCCATTGATCTATGACGGAATCAGCGGCGGCGTGCCGCACGCCCATTCCATCGGGCCGAATGGTATTGATGAACATGGTGCACCTGGCACGGACGACATTTCCAGCTGAAGGCTGGAAGTTTATCTGGCATCAACCAACACGGTGTAGAAGGATAGTTTGGCGAGTAGCTATCAGCATACTCGCGCTCCTTCTTGTTTAGAAGAGGCGCAATTACTCGCTTGCGATTCCCTTGATTTCACCGGATGGCATGACCTCTCATGCCTCCCACGCTCGCATTTCTCGAATCCTATCTGAAGCCGCACATCGGCGACTGGCTGTACGTTGATTCCACATGGTGGACCATCTTTGGCTTTTTCGGCGGAGGTTTGTTCAGCGCCCGGTTTCTCATTCAATGGCTCGCTACGGAAAAGCACAAGCGTCTCACGGTGCCGCCCGCCTTTTGGTATTGCTCGTTCTGGGGCAGCGTGATCAACACCATCTACCTCATCCACGTGGACAAAGCGCCGCTGATCCTGATGAACGCCTTCCTGCCTTTCCTCTACCTGCGCAATCTCATTTACCTGCGGCGGGCGGAGCAGAAGACGCTTCAGGGCTGACGACTGCCGCTCCGAGCAGCTTCACATGTGCGCGGGTCTCCGCTGTGAAGGGATCATCCGGGCCGAACGTCTCCTCTAAAATCATCAACGCGTGCTCGTAGTGCGGCTTCGCGTCCGCGGGGCGGTTCAGCGCCATCTCAGTGTCCGCCAGCTTTTTCAGCGACCGGCCCGTTCTCGCATCCATCGCCGGCAGTTTCATCCGGCAGATTTCGACCGCATCCCGAGTCTTTGTCAGCGCCTTGTCGGGCTGGTTGCGCTTTAGAAAAAGGTCGGCCTCCGCCAGCAGCACCTCGATCAGCCGCGTGCTCTGTGGCGTTTCACTAGATAAAATGGTTGTCAGCGCTTCACGCAAAAGCGGCTCCGCTTCATCCAGTGCGCCCGTTTGCAGCAGCACGTTTGCCATTTCCGTCTGATGCGCGGCAACGACCACGCTTCCGGTGGGCTCATGTTTCCTGGCAATCTCCAGCGCGCGCTGGGCCATCGGCTTGGCAAGCCCCAGCTGGCTGTGGCGCAGGCAGACGGAACTCAATTGCGACAGTGCCCGCATCTGCAGCACTGGATTCGTCGTGAGCTTCTCCGCCATGGCAAATGCTTGCGCGGCGAGATTCGCGGCCTCGACATCGTTCTTAGCGACGAACTGCGTTTCCGCCAGCAGCGCGGCGAGCTGGAGCGCGTCTCCGTCGTGATTGCTCCGCTGGGCGTCATAAAGTCCGGTGCTGAAAATGAGCAGCGCGTCCTGGTAGCGACCAGCCGATTGATACGTGCGACCAAGTTTCTCTGCGTAAGCCAGCGCCAAGGTGCCTTCCTGCGCACTCCACCGCTTCTTGTTTTCCGCGTCGAAGCGCGTGCGCTTCCAGACGTAGCTGAGCTGCTTGATGGCCTCGTCGAATCGGCCCGCCGCGCGATAGGCTTCGCCAAGTTCCGCACGCCGTTCGATGACCTCGATATCTTCCTCTTTCATCACCTTCAAAGCAGTGGCCACCGACTTTTCGTAGAGCGCAGCTGCCGCATTGTAATCGCCACCGCGATACGCGTTCGTGGCCTGGTCGCGGAACGACTGCGCGCCAAGCGGTGTCCCGGCGGCCAGCAGGGCCGCCAGAAGAAGCAGTCCGCGCGTTGCAGCTCCAAGCATGAACGATTGCTTCCCTGCAAACGCAGCAGAGGCAAGACATACTTCATGCGGAGCTTGATTACCGAAACCTGAGGGCCGATACAAGCGTTCCATCATTATGCCCAGTCCCGCAGCCGCCGTTTGCCAGATTGTCTTCTCCTTGATGCTGATCGTCAATGTGTCCGCTGCGGACATTAAAGATTTCACTGCACCGCCGCACAACTACTGGACGCAGCCGCCGCGTGATCGCTTCACGAAGCTCTTCGAGCAAATCAAAAGCGGCACGGTGAAGCTCGAAGGCCGAACACCGAACGCTTATCTCGCCAGTCTGTTGCGAGCGCTGGAGATTCCGCTCAGTTCACAGTTGCTGGTCTTCTCCGTCACCAGCTTGCAGAGCAATCTCATCTCGCCAACGAATCCCCGGGCGCTCTATTTCAACGAGGACACCTACGTCGGCTATGTGCCGGGCGGGCGAATCGAGATCGCGTCGTTCGATCCGGAGCTGGGCGCGATTTTTTACATCTTCCAAATTCCGCACGGCGGTGATGCTCCGCTGCTCGACCGCTCGAACCGCTGCTTCAACTGTCATGCCGGATCGTTCTCGCATCGCGTGCCGGGTTTGTTCGTCGAGTCGGTGATACCCGGCGACAACGGCGGCCCGCTCGTAGGATATCGCCGCGAAGAAAGCGGCCACAGTGTGCCTTTTGCCGAACGCTACGGCGGCTGGCATGTGACCACCAAGCTGGGTTTCCCCACGAAAGCCAACACGCTGGGTGATTATTACCAGGGCAAGTTGACCACACGGCCGAATCCACCGGGCGCGATCTTTGATCTGCAACACTACCTCGTCCCCACGAGCGACATCGTGCCGCACCTGATCCACGAGCATCAGGTTGGCTTCACCAATCGGGTGATCGAAGCCAGCTACACCGCGCGAGAGAAGCTCGCAGCTGGCCATGGAAAACTCAGCATCGCCGATGCTGCGGCGCTGAATGAAATGGCGACCGGCCTGGTGCGTTATGTTTTGTTTGCCGATGAAGCGAAACTCCCGGCACCTGTGCATGGTGAGGAAAACTATCTGCGTGATTTCACCAATCGGAAGAAAGCCACCACCGCCGGACTCTCATTGCGCGATCTCGATCTCAAAACGCGTCTGTTGAAGCATCGTTGCAGCTATCTGATCTACACGACACTCTGGGACGGAATGCATCCGTTCATCAAGCAAAGCGTCGAGGCCAGGCTCTGGGACGCGTTGAAAGAGAATTCCACAGATCCTGCGTTCGCCTACCTGTCTGCAACCGAGAAACGGGCGATCCGGCAGATCATCAAGGAGACGAAGGCCGGGTTGCCCTCGTGGTGGCAGTAGCGCCCATCACGCCAGCGCTGAGACTGCAAGAGCGACGCGTTTTGTCTTTGCATCCTTGCGTTGCATCATGTTTGATGGACGGAATCCAGTCAAACCATGGCAGAAGACGGCAGAAGACATTTCAAGCGGGTCCTCCTCAAACTTAGCGGCGAAGCACTTCGCGAAGTTGGGAGTCATGACAATATTTCACCGCCCATCGTCGAGAACATCGCCTCGCAGATCAAGACTGCGCATCAAGCGGGATTGGAGATCGCACTCGTCGTTGGTGGCGGAAATTTCTGGCGTGGCGTCAGCGCCAGCAACCGCGGCATGGAGCGCGCCACCGCGGATTACATGGGCATGCTGGCCACCGTGATGAACTCGCTGGCGCTGCAGTCGATGCTGGAAGCGATGGATGTGCCCACCCGGGTGCAGAGTGCCATCAAGATGGAAAACGTGGCCGAGCCCTTCATCCGTCGCCGCGCCATGCGGCATCTGGAACTGGGCCGCGTCGTCATCTTCGGTGGCGGCACCGGCAATCCCTTTTTCTCTACCGACACCACTGCCGCCCTGCGCGCCAGCGAGATCGGAGCCGGCGTCGTGCTCAAGGCGACCAAAGTGGACGGGATTTACGACAGCGACCCGCACAAGAACCCCGGCGCGAAACGCTATGAGAAAATCACTTATCAAGAATGCCTCGGCAAACGTCTCCAAGTCATGGATGCCACCGCCTTCAGTCTCTGCCAGGAAAACAACATGCCCATCATTGTGTTCTCCATGAACGAGCCGAACAACATTCACCGCGCACTCATCGGCGAGCCCATTGGAACCCTCGTCACCGCCTGAGTCTTTTTTCATCCTTCCTCCTTCAACCTTTTTCCCCAATGCCCGTCAACGCCTCCATCAAAAACGCCACCGACGCCATGACCAAGGCTGTCGAGCACGCCATCCATGAATTCGCCGCCGTCCGCACCGGCAAAGCATCCCCGGCGCTGGTGGAAAACATCGATGTGATGGTGCAGAGCTACGGCAGTCACATGAAACTCAAGCAACTGGCCATGATCTCCACGCCGGAGCCGCGTCTCATCCGCATCGAGCCCTTTGATCCAGCCACGATCAAGGACATCGAGCGTTCCATCAACGAATCCAAGCTCGGCCTGAACCCCTCCGTCGAAGGCAAGGTCATCCGTCTCCCCGTTCCGGTGCTCTCCGAGGAACGCCGCGTCCAGATGGTGAAAACCATCAAGCAGATGGCCGAAGAAGCCCGCGTCCGCGTCCGCTCCGCCCGGCGCGATGCACTCGAAGGATTGAAGAAGAGTCAGAAGGACGGCGTCATCACCGAGGACGATCAGCGCCGCGGAGAGAAAGAAATTCAGACCGTGACCGATAAAAAAATCGTCGAGATCGACCACCACGTCATTTCGAAGGAGAAGGAAGTGATGACGGTGTGACAATATTCAGAAACCGGTTACATTGGAGCATGACATTCACAGCCATCCTCATGCCAGATGAAGTCAGCGGCTATGTGGCGCTGAATCCCGAAACTGGCAGCGCCTCCCAGGGGGAAACGGTTCAGGAAGCCGTAGCCAATCTCCGGGAAGCCACTGAACTCTATCTTGTGGAGTTCCCGCACAAAGTGTCTGTCCCGCCGCTTCTAACTACGTTCGAAATCAGAGCCGATGCCGAAGCTGCCCCGCATTTCAGCCACGCAGGCGCTTAAAGCTTTTCACGAGCTCGGTTTTGATGTGGTGCGCCAGCGCGGCAGCCACATGATCCTCCGGTGCGGTGAGCGCGGTTGTGTTCTGCCCAATCACCGCGAAATTCGCCCAGGCACTCTTGCCAGTGCGCTCAAGCAGGCCGAAATCAGTGTCGAAGAATTTATCAAAGCACTTTGATCATGCACTTAGCCGCCGACTGCCTCGACCTGAAACGCACCATTCATGGCGCACTGTTCGCGGCGGACGAGCCGGCATGGAACACGTTGAAGCGGATCGCAGATTATCTAAGGGACAATCTGAACCCCGCGATTCGTGGAACCGTCGATTCGCGTGCCGTCATCGGCGACCAAGTCTTCATCGGCGAAGGCACCGTGGTCGAGCCCGGTGCGGTGATCAAAGGACCAGCGTGGATCGGCAAGAACTGCCAGATCCGCAGCGGCTGTTACATCCGGGAGAATGTCATCGTCGGTGACGGATGTGTGCTTGGAAACTCATGCGAGTTCAAGAACTGCATCCTTTTCGATGGCTGCGAGGTGCCGCATTTCAATTATGTGGGCGACGCCATCCTTGGATATAAGGTTCATCTGGGAGCGGGCGTGATCCTTTCCAACGTGCGGCTGGACCGCGGCGAGATCATCGTGAAACAGGCCGCGGAACGCATCGCCACCGGCTTGAAAAAATTCAGCGCGATCATCGGCGATCATGCGGAGATCGGCTGCAACAGCGTGATCAACCCCGGCAGCCTGATCGGCCGCCGCTGCGTGATCCATCCGCTGGCCAACTTTTCCGGCGTGCTTCAGGAAAACATGATCTGGAAAGTGCGTCAGCACGGTGAGGCTGTGTCGCGCATCCGTTAGAGCATTTTAAATTAAACCGTAGTCCCTGTTTGAACCGATGTTGTAGGGCAAGCGTTGCGCTTGCTGGAATATCCTGGCACTGCGCTCTCATATCCCATGAATATTTCGGCAAGCGGAGCGATTGCCCTACAAATACCTCTTCAAGCTGTAGACGCATTGCCGAAGTTCATGTCTTTTTTTCGCAATAGTCCTTGATGGAAATTCGCAGGCCTGCTTTCATAAACCAAGTTGATTCAATGTGTTGCAAAAGCCAACCATGCATAGCTCCGTGCATTCCCTGTCGGATAATATAATGTTAGGCGACTCCGCACGTCTCCCGTGAAGCATGGACAAATGCACTTTCGGCATCGTCATCCTCGTGGGTCTCAGCGCTGCTGCCGCCGCGTTCTCCCATTCTTTCATCCGCTCGTTCATTCTCGCCAGCGTGGCCGCAGCGTTGGCTTCCACAGCTTTGTTTCAGGTTGTGTCGTTCGTCGAGCTTGGTCACCTCGACAAGTTCTTCCCGATCGCCGTTGTCGTCGGAGCTGTTTACGCCTTCCTCATCTCAATCCCGGTCGGCTTTGTCGTCAGGCGTATTCGATCACAACGCCAATGACAACACCCGCAACGGCTAACCCCTATGAAGGGTTGTCAAGTGTGGCAGTCCTTTTGATATGTTTAGCCGGGTTTTGAATTACATAATTACGCCGCGACAAGCGCGGGCTTGCGCACCTGGGCGCGGTATTCCGTCGGAGAACTTGCGGTCACACGGCGGAAACTGCGGTTGAACTGCGAGAGTGACTGAAAACCGACGTCGTAGGCGACTTCGGTGATGCGGGCCTGCGGCTTGAGGAGGAGACGCTTGGCCTGCTCCACCCGGGCGCGGTTGACAAATTCGGTGAAAGTCATGCCAGTGGCGCGCTTGAAGACCTTGCAGAAGTG
>JANNQW010000015.1:0-3576 GCA_031400955.1 Verrucomicrobiota bacterium | reverse complement strand
TTCTTGCCGCGGGCTTCAGGCCCGAGAACGGGATCGGTGCGTTCCTTGTCGAGCTTCTGCACATCATCCATCAGTTTTTTATAAGCCGCGAAGCGCTCGTTGATTTGCTCCTTGGCCTCGCCGACATGCTGCTGAAGCGTTGTGGAAGCTTCCTTAGACTTGTAATATTCGGCAAAGGCTTTGCGAAGGTCCACCAAGCCGACCTTGAGATCGGCGGCAGGAAGTGCGCGGGTGGCAAAAGAGAGGAGGAGGCTGAGGATCAAAGCACGTTTCATGATAGTCATTTTGTCGGGGAATTTGTTTGTTATAGGGTGGTAGCGGACCGGCGCAGGAACCGTTTTAGAATCGGTAGCCAAGCTGGAAGTTGAAGCGGGCGCCGTTGTCATTGAACTGATCTGACTTCGTTGGGAAGCCAACATCGACGCGAATGGGTGTGCCGGGCAGCAGGAAGATGCGCAGGCCAATGCCCACGTCGGCGTTCAAGCCACCACCAAAGGCGCCCGGGCCACCGGTGACCTTGCCCGCGTCATAGAAGACCGCGCCGCGCAACTTGGGATCTTCGCGCTGGCCGAGGATCGGGAAGTCGAGTTCCACGGAGCCCCAGTAGGAGGTCGTGCCGCCGAGCGGTTCCCCAGTGCTGTCCTTTGGACCCACATCGCGGAATTCAAAGCCGCGGAGGTTGGTGGCTCCACCCAGGAACAGTCGGGTGAAAATGGGCGCGTTCGCCGAATCACCTTCGTTGCTGATGGTGTTCGCAGCCCCGGACAGACTTAAGATGATGTCGCCTGGCAAAGTGAAGAACTGCGAAGCGTTGGCATGGACGCCAAGCACGTCGACTTCCCCGCCAAGAAACACACCGTTGACCTCGCCACCGACTTCGACGCGGTGACCGCTGCGCGTGATGGTGAGCGAATCGCGCGTATCATGAGCGAGGCTGAGTGCCAGCCTGCTTTCGAGGAGCTTGCCTTCCTCCGCTTGAATTTCGGGCGAGGCGTTGGCGGCTATGTCGTAGATCTCCACATTCTGCAGCGTGTAAGCCAGATCGGCATAGGCGTGCTCGCCGATGGGCTTGCGCAGGGTGATGGTGCCGCCGTATTCGCGCTGATCATATACATCGTTCGGGCTCAGATAGAGGAGATCGCGGTAGAACAGCTTTCCGCCGAGCGAAAGACGCTTGCCAAGGAACCACGGCTCGGTGAGGCCCACTCCAAAATCACGGGTCTCATTACCGGCTTGAATATGGATGTTCGCACGCTGACCGCCGCCCTTGAAATGATTATGCCAGCCGGTGACGTCAAAGTTGGTCTCCGTCAGGTCAAAGAAGCCGCTCAGGCTGTCGATGGAACTGAAGCCGACGCCGAGATTGAGGGAACCGGTAGACTGTTCCTTGACATCAATTTGGATGTCCTTGTAGCCAGGGGTGCCGGTGGGCGAGGGGCGGATGTCCACCGCACTAAAGTAGCCCATCTGCTTGAGGCGATTCCGGGTCTTGTCGATTCGCACGGTATTATAATCATCGCCGGGCGCGACGGTGACTTCACGGCGAATGACCTTGTCCTTGGTCTTTTCATTGCCAGCGATGTTGATCATGCGCACGATGGATTTATCACCCTCGGCTACGCGGAAGACGACCTTCACGCTGTCTTTGCCCGCCTGAAGCACGCTGGTCTCAACACGCGCATCAGCGTAGCCGCGTGAACCGTAATAATCGCCGATCATCTTTTCATCTTCAGAGATGTGCGTCGCCGAATAGGCCTTGCCACTCGCGGTGAGCAGCGCGGGTGCGAGCTCTTCCTTGGTGAAGACCGTGTTGCCTTCGAGCGCAACCTCGGAAACCGAGTAGCGTTTACCTTCGTCAATCACGAATACAAGGCTCACTTCGTCCGCTTTGACTGGTTCGCGCCGCACCTGCAATACCTTGGCATAAACGTAGCCTTGATCCTGAATGGCCCGCTCGATCGTCCGCACGTCAGACTGGAGCATTTCGTTGTCCAGCTTTCCCGCCTTGCCCCACAGATTATAGAAGTGCTTGACCTTGAGCTTCATCTTGGCGGTGATCTGCTTAGTCTTCAGCGCAGTCACGCCTTCAAAGCGAATGTCATTGATGATGTTCCGCTGGCCTTCGGTGATCGTGTAAATGACGCGCACGAACCCTTTTTTGTCCGACATGGCCTGGCTGGCGTAAGTCACATTCACGTCGGCAAAGCCCTTCTTCGCATACAATTCGCGAACCTTGTTCTGTCCGGCGAACAGCTTGGTCTCATCCACCGACTGGCCCACCTTGATTTCCACTTCATTCTTGAGTTTCTTGGAATCAACCACCGAGTTCCCGATGAACTCCACGTCACCAACGATGCCGCGACCACCCACCTTTACGATCACACGCACACCGCCCGCAACATCCTGCGTGCTGATGTCCACGGTCTCGACAAGGCCGGTCGCATAAAGGTTCTTGATGTCACGCTCCACGGTCTCGTCACTGAAGGGGCCACCTTCGCGGGTGGCCATATTCGCGCGAATGCGGTTGGCATCGACCGGCGCACCGGAGACGACGACCTCGACCGACTTCACCATCCGCTTGGCGGGCAGTGCGTTCTCTGGGGAGTCAGCGGGCGCGCTGAAACCGGCGGTGACAAAAGCTCCGGCGACGGCCAAGGAGAGCGTCCAGCGAAATAGGGGGCGCAAAATCATAGAATAGGGAGTGTGGTTCGATTGAGGTTGGGAGTGTGTCTGATCGCAGCGTTTCGCTGCATCGTCGGCCTACTTACAGGTAAACAGGAAAGTTGGCAAAGTAAAAGATTTTGCTACACAAGGCTTGTCAGACCCCTTTAACGTCGCAATTTCACCCTCAGCTACCGCACAGTCCATGCCAACCCGCATCAACGCCGCTTCACCCACACTTTGAGCAGCAGCTTCTACGATCAAACCGCCAGCGCTCCGGAGTCACCTTACGACATCGCGCTCCGCCCCCCTGACTTCTCCGAATTCACCGGCCAGGAGAAGGTGAAGGAACGACTCATGCTCATGGTGGAGGCGTCTAAACAACGTGGCGACACGCTCGACCACATCCTGCTCTGCGGCCCCCCGGGACTCGGAAAAACCACCCTGGCCCACATCCTCGCCACCGCAGTCGGCTCGAAAATGAATGCCACCAGCGGCCCGCAGATCGAGCGCGCAGGTGACCTCGCCGGCATCCTCACCAACCTCCAGGAGCGCGATATCCTGTTCATCGACGAGATTCATCGCCTCCATCCCAGCATCGAAGAATATCTCTACCCGGCGATGGAAGACTTCCGACTCGACATCATCATCGACCAAGGACCAAAGGCCCGCAGCGTCCGCATCGACCTCCCGCCCTTCACGCTCGTGGGTGCCACCACCCGCGCTGGCATGCTCACCGCGCCCATGCGCTCGCGCTTCGGCATTCCTAATCGCGTCGATTATTACACGACCGATGAACTGCGCACCATCCTCGAACGCTCCGCACGGCTCATCAAAATAGAAATTGAAACGACCGGCGCGGGTGAGATCGCCCGGCGCAGCCGCGGCACCCCACGCATCGCCAACCACCTACTG
>JANNQW010000014.1:0-1953 GCA_031400955.1 Verrucomicrobiota bacterium | reverse complement strand
CGCGAGGACGGATTTAAAGAAGCGCGTCACGCTGCTCAATGACATGCGAGAGACCATCGGCGCGGCGCTCAAATCACTAGGCTACAGCTTAAACACACGAGATGAAAAGGAACTGTCCGCAGCACGCGACGTCTTGATCGCGTGGAAAAAGAACATCGCCAAATTCGATAACGAAGGTTACAAGGCCGGCGTGGATAGCGGGGAGTTCAACGTCGTCCACGGTTACAGCGGCGACCTCTGGCAAGTGATGCAAACCAACAAGAAGGTGGCGGTCGTCATCCCCCAAGAAGGCGTCAGCGCCTCCTGCGACGAAATGGTGATTCCCAAGGGTGCACCCAACGCCGCGCTGGCCCATCAGTTCATCAATTTCCTGCTCGATGGAAAAGTGTCAGCCGAAAACATGCAAAACATCGGCTACCTCTGCCCGAATAGCGCGGGATTGAAGCTGGTTGAGAAAGATTTTTTAAACAACCCCGCCGTCACCATTCCTGCCGAAGCGAAGGCGAAAAGCGTAGTCATCCAGGATCTCGGCGACGATCTGAAAAAATACACCAAAGTCTGGGACGAGGTGAAAGCGGCGAGGTGAATTGGTTCTGAGCGATCTGGCGCTGATGTGCTGGAATCCGTCCCGGAGGGCCGTGAGAAATTAGCCGGTGGTGTAGCGGAGCGAAAACCACCGGATCACCGCCCTGACAGGGCGGAAGAAATGTCATTTCGCATCCGACGCCCTTCTCACGCCCCGCCGGGGCGAATCCTTCTGCAATGCCGGGTTCCGGTGGTTATCACCACCAGCTAAGTTCTCCCAAGCCTCCGGCTTGAGTGCTGTCACAATTCCCATTCCAGAACTACTGTATTTCTGCTATTAATGCTTCATGAATACCACGCTCACTGTCACCGACCGGGGCGTTGTGTCACTTCCGGCAAAACTGCGTCGGGCCATCGGCATCAAGGCTGACGACCGGCTGATCGCGGAGACCACACCTGAGGGCATTTTGCTGCGCCCGACAGTCACCTAGCCTGTAGAAATCTACTCGCAAGACCACATCTGTGAATTTGAAGCGGAGGAGGCGGTGCTGGAGAAAGTTCTGCACAAGTAAGCCGGCCGTTGATCCCGCCACCCAATGCGCATCTTTCTGGACGCGAAAATTCAAGCCCATCGATTTCGACACCACGCCAGTCATCCCAGTTCTCTCCCGAGGCCGCCATTTCTGCTGCCGTGCTTTCCCATGAGAGCTTGCTGATTTTCTTGGATAGAACAATGCTCATGAATGAAATTACCGTTGTTATTTTTAGAAGCCAAGTGTCAATCGCTCGAATTGCGTCACCGTGATGTCCTCACGAACTGGTCATCGCCAAAAGTGATCACCCGACTGCATCCCCACTCACTGCTGACTCTCCTGAAGGACATAGAGCGGAAGCCGGCACGGCGTCTCCCCATCTACCTTGAGTTCAAAATAATATTCGCCAGCGCCTTTGAGTTCGAATCCCAATAAGTTCCAGATGTGCGTCACGGTCTGGGAGCGCTCATTGGGAATCTGGACCGAGGCTTGCTGAATCATCGGCTTCATCACAGGTCGCATGTCCGGATCACAAAAATGCACCTGAAACGAGTGATCACCTTCCTCGCCGAGATCAAAACGAATACGGATGGCGATGGCGCACAACGGGTGCTGGCAGGGAAATGCCGCCGCAGCGATGGTGTCGAATGAACCAAGAATGTTAAGCTTGCCGCCGGAAACCGTGGCTGCGTCGCAGAGGGTGAAAATTTCTACATTCATGAGCAAGCGATACCCTCAACGCAATCGGGTCCAGTGACAACCGTTAGCGCGTGGGCACGGGCAGGTGCAGCATACCTGCTCCGGCCTGCTGCTTGTTGGCCGGAATGCTCAGCGCGCTCTTGGACAGAGTGGTAAACACATTGCCACCCTGGCTCAAAATAGCAGCCGCTGCGCC
>JANNQW010000013.1:0-2361 GCA_031400955.1 Verrucomicrobiota bacterium | reverse complement strand
CGTCAGCAAAGTAGGGGCGGCATCCTGCCGCCCATTGCTTGATGATGTCGGCTGGAAGCCGACACTACTTTCTTCCATCAGCGTCTTGATTCCCGGAACGATTTCCAACGCCTGAGCCAGCGCCGCGAGATCGCGCGCATTCCCGCTGCCCTGGCTGAGGCGGCCCGCAGTCCGTTCCAGATCGCGCACATCCTTCAAAAGATCGCGCATCTGGCCGAGCAGCGTCGGTTCCTGCAACAATGATGCAATGACATCCTGTCGCGCAATGAGTTGCGCTACATCGCGCAGGGGATGCAGCACCCAGCGCCGGAGTTTGCGCGCGCCCATCGGCGTGCAGGTGCGGTTCAAGGCATGAAGAAGGGTGTGCTCGGGGCCACCGCGGCTCGAGACCAGCTCCAGATGCGACTGGCTGGCGGCATCCACCCAGACACCGTCGAACGGAATCGCCACCCGCAGGCGTTTGATGTGCGCCACATCCTTGCGCAACTGGAACTGGAGATACTGCATGACCGCGCCCGCGGCGCAGACAGCCGCCGTGAGATGAGCGCAGCCGTAGCCGTCGAGCGACTGCACTTTGAGATGCTGTGTCAGCGCATGAACGGCCTGATCGTGGAGAAAGAGATAGCTCTCGCAAATCTGGGCGCCCTTGGGCGAGCCGATGGCGGCGAGGAGATCGGTCTGATCGTCGGCATACAACAGCTCGCTGGGCGCGATGCGCGTCAGTTCGTCGTTCAGGGTGCTGGAATCATCGAACTCCGCGACCTCAAATTCTCCCGTGGTGTGATCCACATAGGCCAGGCCATGCTTCCTGCCCTGCTGGAAGACCGCTGCGAGGTAGTGTGATTTGTTGGCGTCGAGAAAACGTGAATCCGTCACAGTGCCCGCGCTGATGATTTCCGAGAGCCCGCGTTCCACCAGTTTGCCGGGAACGACATCGCCCAGTTGTTCACCGATGGCCACGCGCTTGCCCGCGCGAATCAGCCGGGCGATGTAGCTCTGGGCCGCGTGATGCGGCACGCCGCACATGGGGATGCCGTTGCGCTTGGTCAGCGCGACATTGAGAATGGCGCTGGCCGTCTTCGCGTCCTCGAAAAACATCTCGTAAAAGTCGCCCAGCCGGAACAAGAGCAGCACATCTGCCGCCAGCTCCCGCCGCATGGCGAGATACTGTTTCATCATCGGGGTGGTGGCGGCCGGATCGGACATCTCCGCGCATGATAGTCGAAAGCGCCGGGTTCCAAGCTCTAATTTTCCGCATGGATTGAACCTTGAACCCTGAACCTTGAACCTCTAAGAATGGTTATGCGCATTCTCTCCGGACTCCAGCCCACCGGCCGGCTTCATATTGGCAACTATTTCGGCATGATGAAGCCGGCGCTGGCTTTACAGCACGAGGGTGAGGCCTATTACTTCATCGCCGACTATCATTCGCTGACCGTGATTCAAAATGCGGCGGAGCTGCGCGACAACGTGATCAATCTCGCGATCGACTTTCTGGCCTGCGGACTGGATCCGGAGAAGGCGGTGTTCTTCCGCCAGAGTGATGTGCCGGAGCACACGGAGCTGGCGTGGATATTGTCGTGTGTTTGCCCGATGCCGATGCTGGAGAATTGCCACAGCTACAAGGACAAGGCCGCGCGCGGCATCATCCCCAGCGCCGGTTTGTTCACTTATCCGGTGCTGATGGCCGCTGACATTCTGATTTATGACAGCGACATCGTGCCCGTGGGCAAGGACCAGAAGCAGCATGTGGAAGTGTGCCGCGATCTCGCTGTGAAACTGAATCTCGCGTTTGGCGAAGGCTTGTTGAAAGTGCCGCAGTCACGCATTCGCGAGGAGACGGCCGTGGTGCCCGGGCTCGACGGTCAAAAAATGAGCAAGAGCTATGGCAACACCATCGGCTTGTTTGAGGACGAGAAGGCTCTGAAGAAAAAAATCATGGGCATACCCACCGACTCCACTCCGGTGGAGTCGCCGAAGTCCACCGAGAATTCAGCCATCCTGAGTCTTTACCGGCTTTTTGCCAGCGATGCGGAATACAAGGTCATGGTCGGCGACTTCCAAAAGGGCGGCATCGGCTACGGCGACTTCAAAAAGCGGCTGCTGGAGAAGACCTGGTCGTTTTTTGCCGAGGCCCGCGAGAAGCGCGAGAAGATAGTCGCGGACAAGAATTACGTGAATGATGTGCTGCAAGCCGGCGCCGCCAAGGCCCGCGCCGTGGCGCGAAAGACCATGGACCGCGTGCGCGCGGCTGTGGGCTTGTGATGTAGTCCGCCTGTCCTCTGGCTTTGCTTGTCGGTAAAACCAACCACCGCCTGAGGACAGGGGGACTACTTTGAGTGGCGGCGATTTTGTTGACAA
>JANNQW010000012.1:0-4623 GCA_031400955.1 Verrucomicrobiota bacterium | reverse complement strand
CATCTGACGCTGCCGGTCAGGACGTTGGAGCTGGATGGAGATTTCCCAGATACGCTTATCCCTTCGGATTGACAGAAGAAGCCCGCGCAGCAGTGATGCGGCGCGGGCTTTTGCTGGGTTCCTTGAGGAGTGGTGCGGGCGGTTCAGTTCACCGGGATGCTCCGAGGTTTCACGGCTTCTTTCAGAGGCAGCTCGACCGCCAGCACGCCGTGCTCCAGCTTTGCGGCCAGCTTGCTCTCGTCTACCGGGGCGTTGAGTTTGAGGCGGAGGACGAAGTCGTCTTCGATAAGTTCGCGATGCAGCAGTTTCCATTCGACCGGCGCAGCGCTGGTTCGCTTCGCGTGAATGGTCAGCACATCGCTGTCGAGATCAATCCGGACATTGTCCTTTTTCACGCCGGGAAGCTCGATGCGGATTGAATAGGCATCTTGATTGCCATCAACGGTGTAACGAGGTTTCACGCCGGAGGGCGCGACGTCGGAGTGGGTGCGAGTATCAGTTCGGGGTGTGCAGCAAGTGTTCATAGGGGGTGAGATGGAATGTTGGAATCAGGCCACGGTGATGGTCTTGGGTTTGCGTTCCTCCGTTTTGGGGAGGGTTACGGTAAGGATGCCGTCTTCCAGTTTGGCGCTGATGGCATCAGCTTTGACGGTGTCCGGCACCGAGATGGAGCGTGTCAAACTGAGGCTGGATTCCTCGTCGCCGCGTTTCTCCTTCTTTTCTGCGGAGACTGTGAGGAGGTTGTTGTTCAGTTCGATCTTCACGTCTTCTTTCCTGACGCCGGGAATTTCAAGGCGGGCGTAATAATGATCCCGGTCTTCGTGGATATCGGCTGCCAGGGAAGCGGGTCCGGATTCACCGAACAACTTGTCCCAATTTGCAAGGCGGGAATGTCTGGCGGGGAAGCTGGCGAAGGGGTTGCGGAACCAGTCGTCGAAGTCAGAAACTTGGCTGAGGCTGGAGGCAGGGTAGGTGCGGATGAGTTTCATAGGTAGGAGTTGGCTAAGGGTTTTAGACTAGGCATTGCCTCTTATCGCATTAGGTGTGCCTAGGGTTGTTTTTGCGCTTACGATTTAATGTATATAACAGAATATAAATTAGTTATGACACATTATGAATTAACCAACAGTATTCAGTGTAGCGTCATACTGACGCATATAAGGTCCATTTATGAATCCGAGAAAGTGACATTTCGACTCGTATTCACGAGAAGTGACGCTATGGCGGTCGCGGAAGGTAGTCGTGAGTTTTTAATCTATGGTGCACTCTTTTGCAGCAGATAGGGCAATAAATATGCGATGGCTTGCAGAATAAAACAATGTTTGGCGCTTCCTCTTGTGTCCGAGTAATTAAAGCCCAAATAAGCGACCTGTGAACAAGCCGCATGAAGCCTCTTCTCTGTATTCTCGCAGCACTTGCAGTCGTCTCTCTGCTCGCCTTTCTGCTCGTCGCCGTGACCGTTCCTCGCGGGCATCCAGACGAGCAGCATGCACATCGCGATTTCCTCGCCGAGCATCCGACCTACATCATCGAGCGCGTTACGCTGGACGAGCAGGAAGTCGTCGCCATGTCTTATCGCATTCACTACCGCGTCCCCGGCGATTCCACGCTCCACGAGGAGTTTCGTCAGTATCTACACGCCGACGGCAAGTGGCGTATCTCTCACAGACTTCAAGACCGATAAGGCGCATTCCTAATCGACGGGAAACGCCTAACGAAAATGGTCATCACAGTGCGAAGCCGCAATGATGTCGCTAGTTGAAAGGTTCGCGCTCGAGTGTCCCTAGACTTACGCCTTGGGAACAGCTTTCTCCCGCTTCTTTCTGCCAGCCCGGATGTTCAATCCTTCCACTAGCACCGAGAACGCCATCGCGAAGTAAATGTAACCCTTGGGAATGTGGAAATGGAGTCCGTCGGCGATCAGAGCGGTTCCAATAAGTAGGAGGAAACTCAGCGCCAGCATCTTGATGGTCGGATGGTGGTTGATGAAGCGGCTGACGGCTCCGCTGAAGACCATCATGAAGATCACCGCGAGGATTACGGCGATGATCATCACGGAAACCCATTCCACCATGCCGACCGCGGTGATCACGGAGTCGAGCGAGAAGACGATGTCCAGCAGCGCGATTTGAACGAGAATCATTCCGAAGGATGCGCCCTTGGGGGCGCTGTCGGCCACGTCGCCCTCGGGATCGCCCTCAATTTTCTCATGGATTTCATGAGTCGCTTTGAAAAGCAGAAACAGACCGCCGGTGATCAGAATGATATCCTTTCCAGAAATGGGCACATTGAGCACGGTGAAGAGGGCGTTTTTCAGCGACATCACCCAGGTGATCGAAAAGAGCAGTGCGATGCGCGTCAGCATGGCCAGCGCCAGCCCGATCATACGTCCCCGGGCTTGCTGTTCCTTTGGGAGTTTGTCCACCAGGATGCTGATGAAGACAATGTTGTCGATGCCGAGCACGATCTCGAGCACGCTCAGGGTGAGCAGCGCGATCCACGCCTCGGGGCTGCTAATCCAGGAAAAGTCGAATGCTTGAATGGTGGCCAGAAAGTTCATTCCCGCACCCTAGCCATATGAACGCGTCGGGCAATCAGGAAACAGGCGTAACGTCAAATTTTGCCGGACTCAACCATGCTCAGACACACTTGGCGGATCAGACCATCCGTATCGCCCTCAGCGATAAGCGTCACCTGTCCGCTGGGAGCCAGGCCCGAATTCCGTGTGGTAATGATCTTTCGTCCGTCGGCCAGTGATTGGAGCAGTCGTCGCGGCTGGCTTTCGGTCCATGTCGGCAGCACCACGATTCCTTCGTGCGAACGCCACTCGGTATTCGCCTCGATGATTTGAATTCCATTCCAAAAATCAGGTGATTCGAGCACCGGTCCACCCAGCACCACGACCGCATCCAAGGCGCGGGCGGCATCCCGCACTTCGTGGCAGCCTTTGCGTGCCAGCGTGCTGGCAGGGAAAATGAGCGTCGGTCGCGAAGCAACTCGCGCGCCGGAGTTGGAGGCTGCCGACGGAAGGTGCCAGTCCAGAAGAACAGCCTTGGCACCGGCCAACCGTGCAATTTCATGATGTGGTGTGATCCAACTTGCCGCGGCCGCCAAAGCCTCCGTTTCTGCCGCAACGATTGCGTGATCGGCCCGATAGTCGGCGATGGTCGCGCTTTCAGGATAGCGGGTTGCGGCCGCATCGAGCGCGCTGTGTAAATCAATCAGCGGGAGCCGTTGCATCAGCACATCGAAACTCCGTCCCGCCAGTGCGCCCGAGCGCCAGAGATGGGGCAGGAGCATCTGGGCCACAACAATGTGCATGGCATCGAAGGGCAGGCGACGACTGTAGCGCTCGGCGAGTTCCTCAGAGAACCCCGTTTGCGCCCGCTGCCGGGCGGCGCCTTCGCGCGCGAGACGTCGGGAGCGCCACGATCTGCGCCAGGTGAACCAGGGCTCCTCGCGCACGGCTGACCAGCCTTCGGTTTTCCAACGGTAGGAGCGAGTTCCCCATCGCGAGCCATTCAGCGGGATGAAAAGCCAGTCGGCATTACAGCGTTGCTTTTCCATCCTCGTCGCAAACTCTGGCCACCATTCATCCACGAGCCAGGCCGTGCGAGACAGTCCGCGAAACGATTCCATTTCCGAGTGCCGAAAACAGCGGCTCATGCCGCAGGTTTCGCAGGACTCGGGGGCATGTTCATTTGTTGGTGCGGGGTCGGAACCAGCTCTGGGTACACTCACTGAATTAGATTTTGCCTGAGCTTTTTTGCGTTCCCCATGAAGGCGGAGTCGCAATTCACCATGCTCAATGCGGGCCTCAATCTGCCAGGCGAATGGCGCGCGCAGACGCAGATCGACATAGTTCCAGAACACCGTGGCATCGCGGCCCGGTATCGTCATGGAGTTGGGCACACGCTGGGTATGAGCATGTCGCTCGATGATTTCAAATCCTGTCGTCATGGCCATGTCATACATGGCATTGGAGAGCTGGCACAAGCCGCCGCCGATGGTGGGAATGACGCAGCCTTCGCGCAGTTCACGCCCCGGCGCGAATCCCCGTCGTCGCGATGGCAGTCCGACATGCGCCCAGAAACTCCACACGCCGCCGGCTGGAATCTTGACGCCATCCAATGCGCGCACGGCCATTCGTAGATTTTGCACCTTGCCCGCATGAAGCGTGAACTCGGCGGGATCGGGCGTTGAGAAAAGCGCGCCGCGATATTGCGCCAGCACTGGCCAGGCTTCTTCCATTTCAGCGCGGGCATACTGCGGTGCGTCACGGCGGATCCAGTTGCGCAGTCGCCGTCGCATCCGGAAGCACATCGCGCGAAAACTGAACCAACAGGACTCCCATCGAGTCGGCATCCGCCTGCTCGCTTCCATTTCTGTCGCTGTGGCCAAATGCACCGGTTGTGCGGAGGTGGTCACGGTCGGGTGCTTGGTCACGGCAGGGTGCGAATCATTCCACGATGCGGCGATTCCGCAATGTCGAAACCACATCGCGCCACAAAGATTTTCACTTCTTGCGCGGTTCATTCACCATCGCCTATGCTCCGGCTGTGCCTGGTTCTCCTCATGCCAACAAAAATTTAGTCACGCTCCGCGGTATCGTGGAGCGGGTGA
>JANNQW010000011.1:0-9821 GCA_031400955.1 Verrucomicrobiota bacterium | reverse complement strand
AACTTGTTGATCAGAAACCAAAGTGTTTGTTTGTCAACACCCTTATGGGCGACTGTTCTGTTGGTTTACAGCGGAATTTTCAGAAATTCATGTTGCTTTACGCTCCCAATAGCGTGATAGGCGACAAATTGCACGGTTTACGCACACATATGAGCATAAATTCACCTGTAGCTATCAACGGGACTCTCGAAGACCAAGTGTGGCTGAAGTGGTCACGAGGTTCAAAATTTGACTGGGTCTAAGAATTTCCTGAGCTTTGGCGGCATTGTCGCCATTTAGTCCGACCGCCGCAGCCCATTTCACATCGACACCTCCACGCGCGGAAGCTTCCAAATTTTGTCCGCGTATTCCTGAATGGACCGGTCACTGCTGAACTTGCCCATGCGAGCGGTATTTAGAATGCTCATCCTCGTCCAGTTGGTGGTGTCGCGATAAGCGGCATCCACCTTGGCCTGACAGTCTGCGTAGGCGCGGTAGTCCGCCAGAACCATGAAGGGATCCCCACCATCGAGCAGGCTGCCGCGGAGCGGCTTGAAGTCACTGGCGTTGCCGGTGAAGAAGTCGCTGCTGATCCAGTCGATGGCATTGCGCAGTCCGGCGTCGCTCCAATAAACATCCCAGGGATTGTATCCCTTGGCGTGGAGCGCTTCGACCTCTTCCACCGTCATGCCGAAGATGAAGATATTCTCGCGGCCCACCTCCTCCATGATCTCCACGTTGGCGCCGTCGAGCGTGCCGATGGTGAGCGCGCCATTGAGGGAAAGCTTCATGTTGCCGGTGCCGCTGGCTTCCTTGCCGGCGGTGGAAATTTGCTCCGAAAGATCGGCGGCGGGAACGATGCGTTCGGCCAGGGTGACGCCGTAGTTCGGGAGGTAAACCACCTTCAGTTTTCCGAGGATGCGCGGGTCGTGATTAATCTTTTCCGCCACGGCGTTGATCGCGTGAATGATATTCTTGGCCAGGTAATAGCCGGGCGCAGCCTTGGCGGCAAAGATGAAAACGCGCGGCTGGATGTCGAGCCCCGGATCTTGCAGGAGTTTGTAGTAGAGCTCGATGATGTGAAGTAAGTTCAAGTGCTGACGCTTGTATTCGTGCAGCCGTTTGATCTGCACATCGAAGATCGCGTCCGGGCTAATGTCGTAGCCGGTGAGTTCCTTGACAGTGTGCGTCAGCTTCTCTTTATGAAGACGCTTGATGGCGCGGAAGCGCTGCTGGAATTCTGGCTGAACGGCGAAGCGCTCCAGGTCCCGCAGTTTGTCCGCATCCTTCGTCCAGGCATCGCCGATGGACTCGGTGATCAGCGCAGCCAGCTCAGGATTGCAAACCATGAGCCAGCGTCGCGGCGTGATGCCGTTGGTGACGTTAAGGAAGCGGCCCGGATAAAGTTCATTGAACTCCGGGAAGAGTTTCTCGCGGAGCAATCGCGTGTGCAACGCGGCCACACCATTCGTGGCATGTCCGCCGATGACGCTGAGGTGGGCCATGCGGACTTTGCGACTGCCGCTTTCATCAATGATCGAAAGCGCGCGCATCTTGGCGATGTCACCCGGCCATTTCTTGGCGACTTCGTTCTCGAGGAACTGCTGGTTGATGCGGTAAATGATTTGCAGATGCCGCGGCAGGATGCGCTCAAACAGCACCACGCTCCACGTCTCCAGTGCTTCAGGCAGCAGTGTGTGGTTGGTATAAGAGAAGGTGCGCTGGCAGATGCTCCAGGCATGGGTCCATTCCAGACCTTCGGTGTCCACCAGCAGACGCATGAGCTCCGGGATGGCGACCGCGGGATGAGTGTCATTGAGCTGGATGGCGACTTTGTCCGGGAAGGCTTCCCAGCCCTGGTTGTCGCGCTTGTAGCGGCGGATGATGTCGCTCAAAGAACAGGCGACAAAGAAATACTGCTGCACAAGGCGCAGTTCTTTTCCGCTCTCCGTGGAGTCGTTCGGATAAAGCACCTTGGAGATGGTTTCTCCAGCGGCTTTCTCGTGCATGGCGGCGACGTAGGAACCTTCATTGAAAATCTGAAGGTTGAATTCATCCGACGCATGGCTTTCCCAGAGGCGGAGGAAATTAACGGTGTGTGATTTGTAGCCGATCACCGGAATGTCCCAGGGCACGCCGACGATGCTCTTGGTCTGCTCCCAGGTGAAGCGGGCGTTGCCGAGATCGTCGAAGTGCTGGGTGACGTGGCCAAAGAGCTGGACTTCGACGCTGTATTCCGGGCGGCGGAATTTCCACGGGTTGCCATTGCGCGTCCAGGCGTCGGGCTGCTCGGTCTGCTGACCGTTGACAAATTCCTGACGGAACAGTCCGAACTCATAGTGAATGCCGTAACCCACGGCGGGGAGATCAAGCGTGCTGAGTGAGTCTAGAAAGCAGGCGGCAAGCCGTCCGAGACCGCCGTTGCCGAGACCCATGTCAGGTTCCTTGTTGAGGATGGTGTCAATATCCTGTCCCATTTCTTCGAGCGCCAGCTTTGCGGGCTCGTAAAGCCCTGTGTTGCGCAGATTATTTTCCAGGAGACGGCCCATGAGATACTCCAGGGAGAGATAATTCACGCGGCGGACATTTTTTTCGCGATGAGCTCGCATCATTTTGAAGGATGCGGCCAGCGCGCGGTCGCGCACGGCCATGCAAGTGGCCCACCACCAGTGCGGTTTGCGGGCAGTGTTGGGATCATGCGCCAGCGTGTAGAGCAGGTGGTTGCGAATGCTGGCTTTCATCGCATTCACCTGATCATCGGGATGAACATCAAAGGGTTTGTCGGAGGTCTTAAGTGAATCTTGGCGCCACATAGGAGAAGTTCAGAGTTCAGAGTTATTAGTTCGGGTCATCCAGTTGGGAAGTTCGTGAGGGGCGATGAGCAGGGTGATCTCGCCTTTGGGGGCGTGTATCTGATAATGTTCAAGCACAGACTGCGCCGGACCGCGCTGGAATTCTTCATACACCTTGGTCAGCTCCCGTGCCACCACTACCGGGTGCGCCGGAAGACGGGCGGCGATCATAGCGAGGGTGTCCACGACACGGTAGGGAGATTCAAAATAAATGCTGGTGCAGTCACGTTCCATCGCCACGCCGAGCTCCTTGTCGCGCTGGCCTTTTTTATGCGGTAGAAAACCGCCAAAATAAAACGGAACCGTCGGCAATCCAGAACCCGCCAGCGCGGCGAGCACAGCACTGGGGCCGGGCAGGACCTCGATGCGCACGCCTGCGGCGATGACTGCGTGGACGAGCCGTTGACCAGGATCGCTTACCGTGGGGAATCCGGCGTCAGAGACCAGTGCAATATTTTCTCCAGCAGAAATTTTCTCCAGCAACTCCGGGATGCGCCGGGCTTCGTTGTGTTCGGTGAGGCTAAGCATGGGCACATGGAGTTCGTAGTGCTGGAGCAGTCGCGCCGTGCGGCGGGTGTCCTCACAGGCGATCAAAGCAGCGGAGCGCAAGCCTTCGACGGCGCGATTGGAGAGATCACCCAGATTGCCGATGGGCGTGGCTACCAGGCGAAGGATGCCGCTAACTGCAATGGATACGCTCATCTGCGCGAAGACGGCGCACCACTACCAGCCCTCGGTGATCTCTATACTCAGTGACTCCCCGAGTCGTGAGGCTGCATCAGCCAGGGCCTGCTGTCTGGTGACCTGGAAATTGGGATCCAAAATCAGGGTCGAATCCGCGTCAGTCTGTCCATCGAGCAATACTTCGTCATTCACACCCTTGACCTCGTATTTGATCTTGAGTCCCACCAGAAGCTGACTCGTCTTAAGGGTATTATTACGCTGGGCACGATACTGGCGGCTGGTGATGTCCTCGATGGTTCCGTAGAGCACGGCGTCAGCCTCGTTAACCGGCACGATCTTGTAAGTGCCAGCGATCTGGAGCCGCTTGATCAGCGCGTCGGTGACCAGCACTTCCAGGCGAGGTTGCAGCGTGTTGTTCTTAAAAGTTGGCACGGCCAACTTGGTCACAGCGGCCATTTTTTTTGGCTTGTTGACACCAGGTTGGTATCCGGCGCAGCCGACCATGGAGGTGAGCGCAACTGCGGTAAGAAGGAGGAATCTTTTTTTCATGGGAGCGATCGGGAGTGTGGATGATACCTGAATGGGTAAACGTCATTTATTCTTGGCCGCGCTGTCGTCAGCCGGCTTTGGCGGGATGGGCAGGGCGTTGGGAGGGGTCATGCCCGGCACGGGCGGCACAGGCGGCACGGGCAGCAGCAAAGGCTTATCCCCACCGGTGGCTGGAGTGGGCGGAATTAACATTCCTGGTGCGGGTGCGGTCGTAGGCCGGGTCGGTAGCTCAGGTTCCTTGAGCGGGATCGGTTTGAAATCGTCCTTCTCGACCCGCATCTTGGTTTTCTGGCTGAGCTTGGCCAGCTCCGGCACGGGTGGGCCGACGTAGTCCGAGCGGGTCTTGAGATTCATCGCCGCAGGAATTGTGTAATCGTTTTCGGCATTTTCCTTGACCTCCTCAGGGTGTGCGGAGGCAACAACAGCGAGTTGTTCGCGCGCCTTGAGCGCGGCCTCGGCTGAGCCGAACTTGATGGCTTCGTTGTAATAGATGGCTGCAGCCTTGGGTTTGCCTGCTTTCTGGTAAAACTCCGCAATCTCCAATGCGCGAACGGCGCTGAGATCGGTGTTCTGTTTTTTCAGAGCCTCGATCTCACCCATGCGTTCACCGGTTGGATGGCTGGCCTTGTAAATTTCCAATGCGTCACGAGCCTTGACGAGATTGGCAGAATCCTGGGTGCGTTTGGCGTTGGCGTTGTTGATGGAACCAATGCGGAACTGCGCCTCGGCCGCGATCTTCGTGCCCGGATGATTGTCCACCACCTGCTGGAAGGCGGCATCAGCCAGAGCCTTGTCGCCCTTGTCCTGATAGATTTCTCCGATGGCAAACATAGCTGGCGCGGAATACTTGCTGAAGGGCGCGTTGCGAATTACGCCTTGATACATCTCGATCAGTTTCGTGGGACCCACCTTGGCAGGGATGACCACGAAAATTGAGGAATGCTTTCCGGTGCGGGATTCTTCAGCGATCTGGAACTGCTCCTGCACAGCCTCAGAAAAACGCGGGCTCTGGCGAAAATTGGTGATGAACTTCTGGAAGCCCTCATAGGCGTCTTCAAATTTTCCGTTCTCACGCAACAGCTTGGAGTATTCAAACTGGGCGTCCGCCGCAGCGTCGGTGAAAGGATATTGTTTGACCACGGACTTGTAAAGTTCCTGAGCGCGCCCCTTGTTGCCCGTTGAGACCGCAGTCCTCGCGTCGCGGTTCATCGCGGCGGCGGCGTTTTCCTGAGTCTGCTTCTGGCCAGAGTTAGGCACCGTCGCCTCCTCCTTCTTGAACCAGTTGGCGGGATTGGCCTTGGACAAATCAACGGCCTGCGCCGCAGGTGTTGTCATGACTGAGAGAATCACTGCGGCAAGTGCGACAGGGTGAAAGAGATGGGCCTTCATGTCCGCGAAACTAGAGGAACCTCCACCTTGCGTCAACTACTATGGCTGCCTGAACACTCAATGCCCCACTTGCGGCGGACTGCTTCCCCTCTTATCGACAACCGCACCCCTTGATGACTTCCGACACCGCCCCGTTCCTCCTGCCGCTGTGCGCCGCGTTCATCTATGCCATCAGCGCACTGCTAATCAAGCGAGCCAGCGGCTTTAACCTAGGTGTCTGGCGCACGACTTTCGTCGCGAATTTCATCGTCGCGACTATCAATTCCCCCCTGTGGCTGCTCGGCGGCAGCTTTCACGCCGAACTTCTATGGCAACCGGCAGTCATCGGTGCGTTGCTGGTCGCAGGCCAGTTGCTCCAATTTTTTGCCATCGAGCGCGGCGACGTCTCCGTGGCGGTTCCCGTCTTCGGCATCAAAGTAGTGCTGGTCGCATTCTTCACCACACTGCTCCTGTCGGAAACCGTGGGGGCAAAACTCTGGATCGCTGCTGTGATCAGCGTCGTGGCCTTGACTTGTCTGAACCGGAGGGACGCAGCCCGCCCCTCGCGCCATGTTGGCGTCACGCTGCTCTCGGGCGGACTCGGCTCGATCTGCTTCGCCCTGTTCGACGTGCTTGTTCAAAAGTGGGCCCCCGCATGGGGGATCGGGCGGATGCTCCCGCTCATTTTCATTTTCGGAGCCCTGCTATCATTTTCTCTGGTGCCGTTTTTTCGAGCGCCACTGCGTGATATTCCTCGCGCCGTCTGGCCGTGGCTGGGCGCTGGAGCCGCGCTGCTGGGCACGCAGTCCGCCCTGTTCATCGGCAGCATTGCCATCTACCAGCATGCCACGCGCGCCAACATCATCTACAGCGTCCGCGGCCTGTTCAGCGTGCTGGCGGTGTGGCTTATCGGACACTGGTTCGCGAATAACGAACGACATGCCGGCCCTGTCATTCTGCGCTGGCGTCTGGCCGGGGCACTGTTCATGTTAGTCGCGATTTCCCTGGTGATGAAGTAACCCGCCAAAAGGCACAGATAGATTTTCCCCGAGCTGTCTTTTTATACAATCCAAACCCTATGAATAAATACACCGCTTCACTGATCATCGCCCTCGTTGCTGCGCACGCCCATGCCGCACCCGAAAGCGTCAACCTCTGGCCTCAAGGCGCGCCAGGCGCGAAAGGCGACAAACCCGAAGACACCCCTCGCGTGGAAATTTATCTGCCAGCGGAAAAACCGAATGGGGCGGCCATGGTTATTTGCCCCGGCGGCGGCTACGGAGCGCTGGCCGCCGATCACGAAGGAAAACAAATCGCGCAATTTTACAACAGCCTCGGTGTTACTGCATTCGTGCTCTACTACCGGCTCGGCTCCAAGGGCTATCATCACCCAATCGAGTTGAACGACGCCAAACGCGCCTTGCGCTGGGTCCGCTCCAACGCCCAAAAGTTCACCATCGATCCGCAGCGCATCGGCATCACCGGCTTCTCTGCGGGCGGTCACCTGGCCTCCACAGCGGCCACCTTGTTCGACGACGGTGATGCTAAAGCGGCCGATCCCATCGACCGCGTTTCATCACGTCCAGACGTCTGCGTGCTCGGCTATCCCGTGATCACATTAATGAACGACTTCACGCACAAAGGCTCGCGCGCCAACCTGCTCGGACCCGACAAGGGCAATGACGAACTCGCCGCCAAGCTCAGCAGTCAGAACAATGTCACCGGGCGCACACCACCCACGTTCATTTTTCAGACCGACGAAGACAAAGCCGTGCCCGCGGAAAACGCGGTGAACTATTATCTCGCGTTGCGCAAACACCATGTGCCGGCGGAAATGCACATCTACCAGCGCGGCCCCCATGGCGTGGGCTTGAAGCAGGACGATCCCATCCTCGGAACTTGGAGTTCCCATCTGGCCGACTGGTTGCGCGTCGGTGGATTTCTTGGCAGCACCAAGTGAAGCGACGCCCGCCCAGGAGCCGGGACGTTCTTTGCCCCGTGCGGAAAACAGCACTAGAGTGTGCTGACTACTTGCTTCCAATTGCCGAAACTCGATCAGTTCCGAAACAGACATTGTAAACCGACAGTCATGTCGCCTATAGGAAGAGCGTTGAAAAAATACAGTATCGTTTCCGATTAACAATTTTAGCCATGTCGCGCATGAGAACACTCACCATCTGTTTGCTCGCGGCATCGGTGTGCTTATCCGGTTGCGCCACTCACGGCGGCGCTCCCTTGGAGGACAGAGCGCGAATTTCATATTACGACAGGAACGGTGACGGGAAGGTTGACCTTGAATATCACCGGCATCCCGGAGTTGCGGACGCAGATTGGGAACTGCGCGACGATGACCACGACGGAAGATATGAGAAGAAGGTTTTGTTTGGCGTTGGAGTGTTCGAGTCAGCAGTTGACATTCGAGTTCCGACGGGAGTTAAGATTAAGAGGACACCAAAAGGCTTGATTGCAGGTTACACAGATGAAGAATCCGGCCCAAATCAAAAATCAGCGTTAGCGCAAGAGTCTGGCCCGGAGGCAAGGACGGTTAGAGGTGTGCTGAGGCACTTCCCGAACGACGTCAAAAGTGCGCAAGCATGGCATGGTCATAACTTCATCGTCGACAACACCCCAGTGATTGCGACAGAGAAGGTTCCTGAAGAGACGCTCAAGAGGTTTGTCGGATTGGGGGTTGTTGTCACCGGCGTGTGGCACCCAGGCAAACAATGGAATCCGACAGATGAGGAAACGAACATGCCGATGCCTCTACATCTCAACTCAGAGGTGGTTGTTCGAGGTGACGGACTCAAGGCATTATCAATCAACACGGTCGGAAAATAGCTGCACTTCCATCAATATTGAACTGCGGTGCTGGCTTGGACTCCGCGTGGCAGCAATAAAGATATCGATGCCCGCGCTCACGAAAGCCGGGGCATAGTTCGCAACTTTGGTCGGAACAGTCGTTCACTGCACCCAAAGCCGCCGCCCGTCACAACACAGGTGCGCGCCGCCCGGCAAATTCATTTTGACCGGACCTCCGCCACGCAACATGACGAGAGCGGCCTCAATTTCGTAATTCCCGATATTGGGGACATCCCGTCCTGTTAGCCATTGATAAATAATTCGGCAAAGAATGGCAGGGGCCTGGCGGCGCAAGGCAGTGGTGATGCGCAGTGATCCGTCCGCTTGCGCCAGCTTGTGTCGCATAAAAAAATTCAGTGCGAGCGAATTGAGGCAGGCCTCATCCCGTTCCGCGAGTTCCCCAAACCGAACCAATAAAGGCCGCACATCGCGCCGGAAGACATCGTTCATCAGCGGCAGCACTTCATGCCGCACGCGGTTGCGGGTGTGTGCTGGAGAATCATTACTGGCATCGTTGCGATATCGAAACAGGTGTCTGGCAATGTAATCATCAATTTCCGCGCGCGAGACCTCCAATAGCGGTCGCACGGTGGTCAGGCCCGGGATCGACTCGGCTGCGCCACGCATGCCCGAGGCTCCGCGCAACGACGCACCGCGACACAATCGGTGCAGCACTGTCTCAGCCTGGTCATCGGCATGATGAGCGGTGAAGAGAAACTGACAACAATGCTTCTTCGCCATCGCTGCGAAGAACGAGCGCCGCGCGTCACGCCCCGCAGTCTCAAGGGACAGCTTCTTTCGCTTAGCAAGCCGTGCGACACTGACTTTCTTGATCTCACAATGAAGACCCAGTTTTGTCGCGAGCATTCGCACGAACTTCGCATCCGCATCAGAATTCCTTCCGCGAAGCCCGTGATTAAGATGAAGCACGATCAGCTTGTTCCAACCAGCGGAGACCAGCCAATGCAGCAGTGCCACCGAGTCGCGACCGCCTGAGACCGCAATAAGCGCAGCTTTACCAGGATGGAGTTCAGTCAATCTCGTCCGAATCGCTGCCAATGAAGCCGCTGCTTCCTGCTGAAAAATTCCTCCGACTTCTGATTTCCGACTTCTCCCCTCACCCAATCCGCTCCGCTCCAAAATGCGGGATGAGCGCCGCCGGGATTTCGATGCTGCCGTCGGCGCGCTGATACGTTTCGAGGAGCGCGACGTAGAGCCGCGCGAGCGCGGTGCCCGAGCCGTTGAGCGTGTGACAGAAGCGGTTTTTTCCTTTTTCATCCTTGTAGCGCAAGTTCATGCGCCGGGCCTGATACTCGCCGAAGTTCGAGCAGGAGGAAACTTCAAGATAACTGTTTTGTCCGGGAGCCCAGACCTCGATGTCGTAGGTCTTGGCCGAACCGAAGCCGATGTCGCCGGTGCAGAGTTCGATCACACGATAGTGCAGACCGAGGATTTGCAGCACCTTTTCCGCATCCGCCGTGAGCTTTTCCAGTTCATCCATGCTCGATTCCGGCGTGGTAATCTTCACCA
>JANNQW010000010.1:0-4685 GCA_031400955.1 Verrucomicrobiota bacterium | reverse complement strand
CCGCATGATAGTAGTCTTTGAATAGGGATGTTTGATTTCATGGTTAATTTTTGTATCTGTCTAAAAGAAGACAACTCACGGCGAGATAGTATTAGAAATTGTTGGAAATTTTATAATAAATCTTAGCCCATAACAGCAGTTGGAACTACGGATTATGGGCTCAATGGTTACTTCGTTGAGTCACTTGAACCCGGCTTCAAACAGCTTGTAGAACTCCGCGGGCATCGCGTAGGTCTTTCCGCCGAAGTCGAAGCAGTGGTCGCAAAGCGAGACACTGATGACGCCCTTGGGTGTCGTGAAGGCGGCACTTAGGATGTGATCGCATTTAGACGGATCCTTGGTCTTGAGTTTGATCGTCGCGACGAATTTCGCAATCTCCGCAGCACTCGCAATCTCCACGGTCTTCTTGGCCGGGTCTTCTGCGAGTTCATTTGTCAGCACGATCTTCGTTGTCCCCGCGAAACCATCATTGGGCGATTCCCTGCGCGGTTTGCCGTTTTCGGTCAGCTTGTCGTCTTTGGTTTCCGCTGAAATAACGCCTATTGAGAAGGCACATGTTAAAAGTGTTAGGATGATTGTTTTCATGGTGGTATTTTGTGAAGGTTGCATATTTTCTCAGAATGTATTTTCTTACTTGGCGGTGGGATTGTTGATGCGACCCATGAACAAGTTGGTGCCGGTGGTGTTTTCGCGGATGAGCACGAGGAAGGGGCGATCGAAGCGGATTTGGGGTAAAGGCTCACCGATGTCAGCACTCAGAGCATTAATCTCAACGGCAGTTACGGCGCTGGCGACTGAGCCCATCTCATCGACTTCCAAGGTTGCCTTGTGTTTGATTTGGCTAATTTTGACTGGGGTTTCACCATACATGACCTTAAAGTCTGCCTTTTTATCAAAGGCATCGACCATACCAAGCTGGTTCATTGGTTTAACCAAATCATAGCTGGTAGCGAGTTTGAACTTGGGCAGGAACAAATTGGCTTTCGTATCTTTTGCGCCTTGTAAATCTATGCACAGAGTTTGGATTGTGTCCTGATTCAGACTTTCCTCCAACGCCTTCATGCCATCAGCCTTTTCGGGCATGATCAGCACCATACTCGCACTGGTTTGATAAGGTAACTCGACAGTAATCATGCCCTTATCGCGCAGGACTTTGTAGCTGCCTTCACGACCCATCATATCGACTTGTGCAGTCTTGCCGGATGGGATGTGGAAGTCTGCCTTGTGAGTATTCTTAGCCTCAAAAGAAGTCTTCCAGTTACCTTTGAAATACACTGCGTTGAGCAGCACGCAGGCGCTGTCTTGGCTGAGCTCTTCAAGGATTTTTTCAATATTGCCTTCGGTCTTCTTTTTGACCCAACCGTTGATTTCTTCGAGTCCGCCGGAAAAAATCTTGCCGTCATACTGCTGGCGAACGGTATCCTGGTAACTTTGCAAGGGTGACTTTCCGGTTACGCAAAGCGCGTTGGCGATGTTGAGTTTGTTGTCCTTTTGGTTGACCTGCGCCATCAGTTGACGGCGAAGCTCCTGCATTTGCGGACCAAGTGTTTTTGTGTCTTGGCTAAAGTTTAAAGCCTTGGCGATTTCGGTGGAGGTGTTGCCGCCCGAGCCGGCATAGACCATGCCCATCGCCTCCGAAATGCTGTAGGGAGAGAAGAACACATTCCCTTCATCCGTGCGCAGTTGTTGGTAGAGATGAGAGCCGAAAGCTGGATTCAGATCTTTGGCTGAGGCGATTCCAAATGTCGCAGCAAGAGCGATGCCGCACGATAGCAGTTTTTGAATAGAGAGGTTAGTTTTCATGGTTTGATGTTATTCTGTGTTATAGAAGACGATTGAGGTAAGAATATCTTGGAAAATAGTTGAAATTACTTCGTCGGGTCAACGACGCGACCGAGGAAGAGGATCGTGCCGGTCTTCACGTCGCGGATGGCGAACAGGAACGGCTTGTCCGCCCGGAACGTCGGCGTGAAGGGCACATCGATGGGCTCGGACGCTACATTCCTCATGCTGACCGCCGTGGCCGCCGCCGCCTCCGTGCCCTTCTCGTTCACTTCCACAAACGCCTTGTGAAAGACCTTGGTGATATACAACTTCAGATCCGGATCGGAGCTGGCGCACATACCGTCAAACTGCGCGCCTTTGACGGGATCCCTCGGATCTTCGAATGCCCGCACCATGCCCATCGATTTCAAGGTATCGCCCATCTTCTGATAGTCCGTCTCTAGTTTAAACTTCGGAATCTGAACATTCACCTCCCGGTCTTCCAGCTTGCCGAGCCAAGTCTGAAGATTGGCGCTGGTCAACTTTGCCTCTACCGCGCCCAACCCTCCGGCATCCTGCGGCACGACCACCACCATCGACAATTCCTTGCCCTTGTATGGCAGCTCCGCCATCAAAAATCCATCGTTGCCGGGATACAGCGTTTTTGGATCCGTTTTCTTGAGCGCGGACACGAGTTGCGGGGTCTTGAAGAAACTCCCGTCGGCATTGAACGAGCCATAGCGGCCTCCGCCCATCCCGTCCTGACGCATCATGGGCACGGACGCCTTGGCCCCGGGCGACAGGAATTCTTCTTTCTTCGTATTCTTGGCATCAAACGGAACCGCCCAATCGCCTTTGAAGTAAATCGCGTTAATCAGCACTAAGCTGGTCAATTCATTCAAGCCGCCCTTTGGGATCAAATCCTTGATAAGCTGTTTGGTCTGGTTTTCCACTCGCGTATTGATCTGGCCGCGCACCGTCTCGAAATCCTTGATGAAATCCACCGGCTCCACCGCGCCAGTGCCGTAAAACTTGTTGATCGTGTCGAGATACGCCTGTTGGAACGGATAGGTCTTCTCGCCATACAAGGCGTTGGCGATGCCAAGCTCATACTGATCCACTTGGGGCAAGAGCTCATTCAGTTTGTTCGCCAGTTCGTTTGATTGCTTCACTTGCCGGTAGTGTTCAGCCTGCTTATCCGCATTCTTGAAGTCTCCTTCGCGTTTCTTGCTGGCCGCCAGTTCCGCGCGCGCCGCCGCAATCTTGTCGCGCAGTTCTTGTGAAACCGGCTTGGGTTTGAAGCGCTCATTCAACTCCGACATGCCGGTATGGATCAGTGAGGTGTTCCATGGCAGCAACTGGGCGTCGCTGCCGATGCGCTTGGCGGCTTCGGGGAAGCCCAACACCTTGCCCATCTGGTCGGCGGTTTCTCCGCGCGCTCCTTCGGCGGTCATCGCCAACGCGCTCGACACCGAGTATGGCGAGAAGAACAGGTTCTTGCCGACGTTCTCCTTGGCCAATGCGCCGTAGAGACCCACGGCGAAATCGCTGTTGGCTGCAATGGCATGGTTGACCGGAGCCTTGCCAGCTTCGGCCACTAACAGGTTATCGGCTTTGCCAGTGGTTTCGCCGTGGGCGTTGGTCAGGGTGACCACGCCGGTTAATACGAGAACTCGTGTGAGGTTTTGCATTTTCAGTTTCATCTTGTTGTTTCTTTCTTGGTTGTTTGGTTGTGGATTGTCCTTGGTTTTAGCGGCATGTGTGCCGATGAAAAAATCCGTGCCTTGGGCGGTGGCGATGGCGCCCGGGGTCTCCACAACCATTGAGGCTGGCTGGAGGGAATGAAGGCGAAGCTCGCCCTTGCGGAGCTCGACGCGATTGGTATCGAGAACGCGGTAGTCCGCGCCCGCAGTAGGTTCGAGAACCCAGCGGGCATCGAGCCTTGCCAGCGGGACCGGGGTCGGAGGGACGATGGTTTTCCAAACAGACAGGGAAATCACCACCAACGCGGCGGCGGCGGCGAGCCATGGCAACTTCCCGCGCAGACGCTGTGGAAAAGGGATGATCGTTCCAGAGGTGGCTTGATCCGTCAGGCCGCCGGCCCCTGTTAAGGGGTGCGACGCACCCGCGATCTCCCTGGTATGGATCGTGGCGCGGATTTGTTCGTCGAACATGAGCGCCCGGGTGAACTGCCGCATGTTGGCCGGATCTCGCTTGAGCCAGGCGCGCAGCTCGGCCTGCCCATTCTCGTCGAGCGAGCCGTGCAGGAAATCGTCGATGAGTTCTTCGGAATTCTTCATGCTATACCTCCATCTCTCCGGAGTTGTTGTTCGACGCATTCGCGCAGTTGCGCACGGATGCGCTGCAAGGTGACGCGGATGGTGCCGCCGTTGCCGCCCAGCTTTGCGGCAATCCGCTCGGCGCTGAGATCCTCGAAATACCGCAGGCGCAGGATGCGGCGGGCGTGATCCGCGAGCTTGTCGATGCAGCTCTCTAAAGCCTGCCCGCGTTCCGATGCCTCGTCCGCCTGCTCGGCCCAGGTTTCGGTGAAGTTTTCCAAGGCATCGTCATCAAACACCAGGAGACTGCGGCCCGCATCGCGCTGTGAGCCCATGACCTTAAAACGCGCGACACCCAATGCCCATGCCACGAACGGGCGAATCGAGTCATACTCGGCAAACCGACGCAAAAGAAGCAGCGCCGTTTCCTGCAACAAATCCTCGGCCAACGCCCTGTCACGAACCAAGGAATGAACATAAGCCGCCACCGAAGGCAGGCAGGCTGTCCAAAGCTGCGTGAAGCGTTCCTGATCGTTCTGGTTCATCATCTACAACAGGTATTTCCAAATAAATCCCGAACGTAACATTTTTCTCAAAGAAACGAACCGAACGAGCCGCATCCTCGTCTCCGAGGGTTGCCAG
>JANNQW010000009.1:0-1870 GCA_031400955.1 Verrucomicrobiota bacterium | reverse complement strand
GCGCCATATCGCCGGAGCGCGCCGCCTCGGCCACTTCGTAAGCTTCCTCAATCAGGTGCGGGATGAGCGACTCATGCGTCTGCTCCGCGTCCCAAGGGCAACCGCCCGGCGCACGCAGCCGGTGCATCACGGCGCGGAGTTCAGCAATGGGGTCGCGTGGCGTATCGTCGGTCATGCGCGAAGATGCGGGCATCACGCGGCGTGGCAAACGAGATTCACTGGCAATCCGATATTGGTCGAGCTTTCGCACAAGGCGGTTACAATCCGACAAGCGATGACAAACACGCTTTGCGTCGTGGAGTGCGCCGGTCCTGCGGCGCTTTTGCAGGCAGAATGAGGTGGCTTTCGGTGATGCAATGAATCAGGGGCAGTGGACGATCTCATGGCTTGTTCGAAAGCGCCGCAGGACCGGCGCACTCCGAAGACGCTTCGCGACGACGCAACATTTGAGCGATACCACAAACCGTGGCAAGCAAAGTCAGTGATTGCCGGCATCGTGTGGCAGTTCAGTTGGGCTGAATTGCATTGGCCGCCGCGTCAATGTTTTATGGAATTTTTCTTCTGGCATCCGTTCAATAACGGTGTCGTTCCGGCCAGCTACACGCCATGGCAGCTTTGGTGGATATTGCAGTCCGCCCGCTCGTTCCCGCCGCTTCCTTTCGCGATCGCTTACAACGGTGTTTGCGATGGGTGGAGATGCAACAACCCATTCATCGGCCGGTGAGGATAAACTCAATCCTAGCCGATAAAGCCAAGTCACAGGCGGCTTCCCGTCACGCAAGTCAATCAACAAGTCCTTTTTTTGGATCAATCCAGAAGCAACAAGCTCATTCAGAGACTCCGGATATTTTCCGTCATGATCATAGGCATAAGCGTGTAGGCAGGCGACAATAGTTTTGCAACGCAACATCTGCGAAATAACGAAATCCATTTCACCGATTCTTGTAAAGGGAGGGAGCACCATCATGATGCCTAAGAAAATTGCCGCTATCAAACAAAGCAATGCACTTATGGAGCGTTCGAATCGGCTCATGTCATCCATGTTTCATCGTTAAATACTATCACGCTAGTCAAAACGCCCACAATCCTCCCCCTCATATTTCTCCCAATTCCCCGCAAAGATTCTCTCGCCATCTCCGTATCCCACTCCTAGCATTTCTCCCGCTTCTCCTCTGCAAACCCAACCAACCCTCGAACCCGCATCCATCATGGCCAAAGCTCATCTCAATCGCCGCCGCTTCATCTCGACCACCTCCGGTCTCGCAGGCGGCGCTTTCTTCGTCCCCAATATCCTCCGCAGCCAGAACGGCGAAGCGCCCAGCAATAAACTGCGCATCGCCAGTATCGGTGTCGGCGGCAAGGGCGAGTCAGATTCCGGCGCCGCTTCGGACGGCAACGACATCGTGGCCATCGTGGACGTGGACCAGACTAGCCTAGACAAGGCCAAGCTGAAGCATACTGGGGCCGAAGCCTTCACGGACTACCGGAAAATGTTCGAGGCCATGGGCGACAAGATCGATTGTGTGACCATATCCACCCCCGATCACACCCACTTCCCCGCAGCAATGATGGCCGTGGCCCTCAAAAAACACGTCATGGTGCAGAAACCGATGTGCAACACCATCTGGGAAGTTCGCGAACTGCACAAGGCCGCGAAGGCCGCCGGCGTCGTCACTCAGATGGGCAATCAAGGCCGCACCATGGAAGGTCAGCGCCGCGCGAAAGAATGGATCGACCAAGGCGCCATCGGCACGCTCAAAGAAATCCGCCTCTGGACCAATCGCCCGATCTGGCCTCAGGGCTTGCTAAAAAAACAAATCGTCCCGCAACCGGAAACCCTCAACTGGGACAACTGGCTCGGCGTGGAACC
>JANNQW010000008.1:0-4092 GCA_031400955.1 Verrucomicrobiota bacterium | reverse complement strand
TTACGCAGTGACGCTTTTCGACGAGTTTCCCCAGACCGCATTTCGCTGGAAGCAGCCGTGGGTGATTGAGCGCGCCAGTTATCACAACTCGAAGAGCGGACCCAACATGGTGATGCCCGATGGAAGCATAGCCCAAGGGCTAGCGATGCCAATTCCCGGCGTGCCGTAGTGCCTCATGCGGCCCTCCGCATGAATCAAAATCCCCACGCGCATGGCGTGCTAATTAAAATCAGATAGAATGGCGCTTTCGCGCAAGGGTGAAGATTCCCGCGGAGGGCCGCGTGAGCCACGCGGCTGAAGTCCTCGCTCCCATCCGCAAATTCCCTCGACGTTTCCACTTGAGTCACGCGCCGCCTTCCGGCATGGCTACAACCTCCCATTTATGAGCACCACCGCCATCACACCCACCCGCGCCGCCGATTTTCCCGAATGGTATCAGCAAGTCGTGCGCGCCGCCGATCTTGCGGAAAACTCTGAAGTCCGTGGATGCATGGTCATCAAGCCCTGGGGCTGCGGCTTGTGGGAAAACATTCAGCGCACGCTCGACATTAAGTTCAAGGCCACCGGCCACCAGAACGCCTATTTCCCGCTGCTTATTCCGCTGAGCTATCTGGAAAAAGAAGCGCAGCACGCCGAGGGCTTTGCCACCGAGTGTGCGGTGGTCACCCACCACCGTTTGGAATCCGTAAAACAACCCGATGGGAAAATCAAACTGGTGCCAACCGGCGAGCTGGCGGAACCCTTCGTCATCCGGCCCACTTCAGAAACCATCATCGGCGCAGCCTTCGCGCGCTGGGTGGAAAGCTACCGTGACCTCCCGCTGCTTATCAATCAGTGGTGCAACGTCATGCGCTGGGAAATGCGCCCGCGGCTTTTCCTTCGCACCGCGGAATTCCTCTGGCAGGAAGGCCACACCGCGCACGAGACGGCGGGCGAGGCCATGGAGGAAACAAAGCTCATGCACCGCGTCTATGAGGAGTTCCTGCGCAACCATCTCGCCATTCCCGTGATCGCCGGCGAGAAATCCGAGCGCGAGCGTTTTCCCGGCGCGTTGAACACATTCACCGTCGAGGCCATGGTGCAGGATCGCAAAGCCATCCAGGCTGGCACCTCGCACTTCCTCGGACAAAATTTCTCCAAGGCTGCAAACATTGAGTTTCTTGGCCGGGACAACCAGCGCCATCTGGCCTGGACCACGAGTTGGGGTATGAGCACGCGCGTCATCGGCACCTTGATTATGGCGCACGGCGATGACGATGGCGTGATACTCCCGCCCCGCATCGCACCTACGCAAATCGTGATTCTTCCCGTCACGCCGAAACCGGACACGCGCGAAGCGGTCATCGACGCCTGCGAGGCCTTCGCCCAGACATTGCGCACACATTCGTATCAGGACCGGCCGCTCGCCGTGCATGTGGACAAGCGCGACATCCCCGGCGGCACGCGCAACTGGGAGTGGATCAAAAAAGGTGTGCCGCTCCGCGTGGAGATCGGCCCGCGCGATATCGAAAAGCGAAGTGTGGCCGTCGCCCGCCGCGATCGCGGGCCAAAGGAAAAAGAGTTCATCGGCAAGGAGGAGTTCATCCGCAATGTGCCCGACATCCTCGACGACATTCAAAATGCGCTGCTGGAACGCGCCACAAAGTTGCGCAATGAGAACACCAAGCGCCTCGAAACCGAGGCCGAGTTCCGCGCGTTCTTTGCCGACGACCAGCCGGGAGGTTTTGCGCTCATGCACTGGGCCGGCAGCAGTGCGGACGAAGAACGGTTGCAGAAGGAACTCAAAATCACCATCCGCTGCATCCCGCACGGCGACGAATATGCGGAGGAGGGCAAGTGCTTCCTCACCGGCAAACCAAGCGCGCGACGCGTGGTGTTTGCCCGGAGCTATTGAGCGGAAAGGAACGCGAGCTTCAAGGCGGCGGGCTCGTGCCCGCGCGTCTATTTTTGGCTGGTCCTTGCAGCGCTCGGGCCTCACCTCTTCGGAGGTGTCGGCAGCAACATATAACGACCTTTTTCATCTCGGAACGGTTCACTCCTTAAATAGAAATTCAGTTGCGTTTGGATGTCATCTTTCAGCGCTTGCTGGTGCGAAATAGTCAGGGCCCGTTGCGCAGTTTCCACCGCTTCCTTGAAGCGCCCCGCCTCGGCGTAGGCTGCCGCAAGTATTTGAAGAACCTCGGGGTTGCCGAAATTCGTAAGTCGGTTTGCCCGCTGCGCCAGTTCCACCGCCAGTCGGCTGTCGCGCAAGGAAGCATCGGAGCAAGTTCCCAAGATCCATGCCAGGGCCATCAATCCGTCCCATCGCTTCTCAGCCGTCGGCAGAGTCACCATGTAATAGGTGTGGACGAGTGCTTCGCCACCCCGCCCGATTTTCATAAGAAGCGCGGCATAGTCCTTGTGGGCCAGCCAATGAGCCGGATCGATCTTCAAGGTGGCTTCGTAGTGTCCGGCCGCTTCTTCGAGCCGCCCCAATTTTTGGAGAGCCCGGGCAAATCCGATATGCGTCAGAGGGACATCCCAACGAATATCAAGTGCCATCTGAAAATGCTGAACAGCCTCGTCGACGCTACCGCGATATAAGTGAACAGCGCCAAGATTGGCATGGGCCACCCAGCATTCCGGATTCCGCTTGATGACACTCTGCCAGAGCGTGAATTCATTCTGAAAAGTTCGCGCGTGTTGCCAGGTGATGACTGCGAGCGAAGGCAGAACCAAGCATGCCAGCGCGGGCCTCACCCAATATTTGCCAAGAACCTCCGTGCAACGCACCACTAGTGCCACGACGAGCGCGATGATACCAAGGCTGGGAAGGTAAACCCAACGGTCGGCCACGAACGAATACCGCATCCCATAAACATTCATGAACCCCAAAACTGGCAGTAACGTGCCGGTAAAAAAAAGAATCGCCACCACTGGCCCACGACCGATGCGCCGCCGGACTGTCCAAAGTAAGATGATCAAAAGGGCAAAAGAAGCCGGGTAAAGCCACTGTGCAGGTTCCGAAACGTCGAGATGCCAGAGAGGGTAGACACTGCAGAGTCCCGCCGGCCAGAGCAACGTGCCCAGATAAAACCAAGGCGCACGTCCTGCGACCAGCAGCCGTTCCGTCCAAGACAGATTCCAATCTGCACCATGGGCTCCGACGGTGAACAATTCCATCCAAACTGCGATCAGCCCCAGTCCGGTCGCGAGAGCGAAGAAGGGCAGCACGGGCAGTGTGTCATCTTTCCATCTGATTCGCCCGCGTTTCCACCAACAGATCAGCAAGATGCAAGCTGGCAAAGAAAACGTTGAGATCTTGGCGAGCATGGCCGCCAGAAACAGGAACATTGCGAAGAACCAGATGGTCCAACGGCGTGCTGTGACGGTGTCTGTCCAATAAGATGCGAACTTTCCGTATTGCAGCAGTGCCCCAAGAAACAAGACCTGTGAAAGCACATTCTTTCGTTCCGTGATCCACGCAGTCGATTCCACCATGACGGGATGCAACGCGAAAACTGCGCCGGCCATCCAGGCGCCGGGAACGTCTAGGCGGCGCAGCAATCTCCAGAAGAGCACGGCGGAAACGGAGTGCAGCAATACATTTTCCAGGTGATATGGCAGCGTCCAACCGGCCCAGCAGAGGTGGTCGAGCCAGAACGTGGTGCCTGTCAGAGGAAAATACTGGTGCAAAGTCCCGGGCACTCCCCACATTTGCCCGAGACCCGAGGCGTCGCGCAGGAGATTCCCGGCGGATGCCCCCACCCAACCGTTGTCATCCCAAACGAATTCGCCCCGAAGCGCTGGATAATAAACCAACACGGTCAAAATCACGATTACAAGCGCGCCGAACCAACCTTCAGTTATGCCGCATCCGGCCCTCAATGCTGCGGGTCTGATGGGGCTGGGATGGTCCGAAGTCATGAATGGGGCAGGCATATTAGGTTGCTTTTAACCTGAATAACGAAGTTATTAATCCGGCATAAAGACAGAACATCAAGCGGCATATCTGGTTGAGCTTGAAGTGAAGAAGGATCGAACATGCTCGGGCTTCTTCTGAGAGGAACGCAGAGTGCCGATGATCTGCTTTTGCAGAGTGCGTTGGTCCTT
>JANNQW010000007.1:0-4246 GCA_031400955.1 Verrucomicrobiota bacterium | reverse complement strand
GTAATCGAGCTCACCCAGCAAAGCGTCATCGAAGTCGAGCGACCCGTCTTTAAGTATGTCCACCTCGCTGCCAGCGAAAATACGCAGTCCCTTGTCCGCAAACTCCTCGTTCAACTGCCGGATTTCTTCGATCTGGGCGAGTAGGCGTTTTTCATCAAGGCCGTTGGCGATCACCGATGATTTGCTGTGGTCGGCTATGCCGAGATATTGCCAGCCGAGTTCGTGCGCGGCGTCCGCCATTTCGCGCAAGGTCGCTTTGCCGTCGCTGGCTGTGGTATGATTGTGAAAACAGCCGCGAAGGTTGGAAAGTTCAACCAGCTTGGGCAGCTTTCCTGATGCGGCGGCTTCGATCTCACCCGTGTTTTCCCGCATTTCGGGCTCGATGAAATCAAGATCGAGGAACCGGTAAACATCCGTTTCATCTTTCAAGGTGTCGGGGGCAGCCTGCCCCCAGTGATGTTTAGACGAGGGCAGGCTGCCCCCAACACGAGTATATCCATACTCATTAAGCGACCACCCGAGTTCCAACGCTCTCTGGCGCAACACGATATTGTGTTCCTTGCTGCCAGTGAAATATACCAGTGCAGCGGCAAACTCATCGTTCTTCACGGCCCGCAAATCACATTGCACGCCGCTCTCGAGCAGCACGCTCGATTTGGTTTCGCCGAGACCCAGCACCTGTTTCACTCCGGGCATCCCGACGAATTCGTCCATCACCGCCGCAGGTGTCTTGGTGGCTACAAGAAAATCCAGGTCGTGCACAGTCTCCTTGCCCCTGCGATAGCTGCCAGCGACTTCCGCACGCGAGACATCCGGATGCTCCTTCAACATGGCGAGCACCTGAGCCACGATCGGCGCGACTTGATCCTGACGAAATTCATGGGCGTGACTCTCACGAAAAGCGATTCCTTCCAAAAGTTTCTGTGCCGTCTTCTCGCTAAACCCTGGGAGCTTGGCAACAACACCGCTCTCGCAGACGCGCTTAAGATCGGCGATGGAGCCGACACCCAGTTGCTGATGCAGCACCATGATCTTTTTCGGACCGAGCCCCTGCACATCGAACAGCTCCATGATTCCCGCGGGGAACTCTGCTTTTAACTTGTCGTAGTATTCCAACTTCCCGGTTGTCGCCAGTTCGTGAAGCTTCTGTTGCAGGGCATCGCCGAGACCTTTGATGCCTTCCAGTTCGTTCGCCGCCGCCTTGGACACGATGTCGCCCGGAAAGTTTTCCACGATCTCCGCGCCAGTGTTGTAAGCTCTGACTTTGAAAGTGTTTTCCCCCTTGAGTTCAAGCAACCGCGCAATGTTGCGCAGCACTTCAGACATCTGGTTGGCGGTCATGCCGGAGAATGCCGCAGATGCTCGTAGTGTCCACAATTTCAGGGAGGCCCCATGTGAGATCGCCTTTGGCGTTGACCCCTACAGCCTGCTCTGTAACAAGCCAGCGCATGAAACTGCTTCTCGAAACCCTGACCAGCGGCGCGGAATATCTCGCGAAACGCGGCGTGGAAGACTCGAGGCTGAACATGGAGCATCTCCTGGCGCATGTGCTCGGCTGCCGGCGACTGGATTTATATCTTCGCTTCAACGAAATGCTGCAAGAAGAGCCGCTGGCTCCGCTGCGGGCCCTGCTGAAACGCCGCGGCGAAGGCGAGCCGCTCCAGCACCTGTTGGGCACCGTGGAGTTTTACGGCAGCGTGTTCGTTTCCGATTCCCGCGCGCTGGTGCCGCGACCGGAGACGGAGCATCTCGTCAGTATCGTGGTGGAGAAATTGTTTTATTGTTCAGCTCCTAACCGGGTGCTCGACATGGGTGCTGGCAGCGGCTGCATCGGATTGTCGCTAGCAAAGGCCTGGCCGCAGAGCGCAGTCACACTGGCGGATGTTTCCGAGGACGCGTTGGAGCTGACCAGGCTGAATGCAGCTCGGCTCGGCTTGCAGCCCAAGTTCATCCGCAGCGACTTGTTTGAAAAAATCACCGGCGAGTTTGACCTCGTCATCGCCAACCTGCCCTACATTCCGCTTGCGGAAAAAAACTCACTGGATCGTGAGGTGCTGCGGGATCCGGCGACGGCGCTGTTTGGCGGCGAATCCGGTCTGGAGATCGTCGAACGTTTCATAGCGGACTGCCCCGTGCACCTCGCCGAAGGAGGGCGAATCACGCTGGAGCTGCACCACGATCAGGCGAATCGTGTGAGCGAGCACTTGCATAACGGCGGTTTTACGAACATCGAAACCGCGCGCGACCTTGCCGGCATCGAACGCTTTATATTTGCCGGGAAACCGCAAACTCTGAACCCTTATCTTTGAACAACTTACATGCAAAAACTCATCATCCACGGTGGCACGCGGCTTCGCGGCAAGGTCAACATCAGCGGCTCAAAAAATTCCTCGCTGCCCATTCTCGCGGCCGCGCTGCTGACCAAGGACGAGTGCATCATCCGCCGTGTTCCAGACTTGAGTGACACTAATTACATGGTGCAAATTCTCCGCGCGCTCGGCGCAGAAGTGGAACGCGCCAGCGGAGTCGTCCAAGTGAAGGCTGAAAAAATCATAGCCGACGCACCCTACGACCTCGTGCGCAAGATGCGCGCGTCCATCTGCGTGATGGGCCCCCTCACCGGCCGCTTGCATAAAGCCACCGTCTCCATGCCCGGCGGCTGCGTGATTGGCGATCGCCCCGTGGACTTGCACCTCAAGGGGCTCGAGTATCTCGGTGCCATCGTGAAGATGGAAGGTGGTAACATCGACATCAGCGCCGCCAAAGGCCTCAAGGGCACCACCATGAATCTTCTGGGCAAGTTCGGCTCCACCGTTTTGGGGACCGGCAATGTCATGATGGCCGCCGTGCTGGCCAAGGGCACCACGATCATCGAAGGTGCGGCTGCAGAACCAGAGGTCGAGGATCTGGCGCATTTCCTCATCAAAATGGGCGCAAAGATCGAAGGCGCGGGCACCACGCACATGATCATTGAAGGCGTAAAGGAATTACATGGCGCGGATCACACCGTCATTCCCGACCGCATCGAGGCCGGAACCTTTCTCGTGGCCGGCGCCATCTGCGGCGATGGCGTCATGCTGCGCCGGGTGATCCCGGCTCACTTGAAAAATATCACCGATACGCTGGCGGCCTCGGGCTACGAAATCTCCAGCACCAAGGACACCGTCACCATCATGCCGGCGGGCGCGCCGCCGAAGGGATTTCATCTGACTACGCGAACCTATCCCGGATTCCCCACCGACATGCAGGCCCAGTTTTGCGCCTTAGCCTGCACCATCCCCGGACTCAGCAGCGTGAAGGAGACCATCTTCCCGCAGCGCTTCATGCATGTGCCCGAACTCAAGCGCATGGGCGCGATCATCGAACTAGACAGCGACACCGCGCGCATCACCGGTGTGGAATCACTCAGTGGCGCGCCCGTCATGGCCAGCGATCTCCGAGCATCCGCCGCGCTGGTGCTGGCCGCGCTGAATGCCAAAGGCACCACAGAAATCCACCGACTCTATCACATCGACCGCGGCTACGAGCATCTCGATGAGAAGCTCGCCCTGCTCGGCGCGGTCATGGAGCGCGCCAAGGAGTAAAATGTAGCTCGCAAGTCCCTTCGCGAATGTATTTCAATCACTCGCCACGAACAGAAATCCGCGAAGGGACTCGCGGACTACTTGGCGTCATACATCACCCAGCGCCTCATCCAGCACCGCGAGCATAAATTCAGCATCAGCAATGTTGAGACACATGGGCGGTTTGATACGCAGAGTGTTACCCCGCAGGCCGCCCTTGCCGATGAGCAATCCCATATCCTTGCAGACCTCAAAAACACGGGCGCATTCTTCACTAGCTGGTTCTTTGCTCGTCCGATCTTTCACAAGTTCCACTCCCAGCATCAGACCGAGGCCGCGCACTTCGCCAATGAGCGTGTGCTTTTGCACGAGTTTTTGGTAACCGGCCTTCAGATAATTCCCAACTTTAAGAGAGTTTGCCTGCAACTTCTCGCGTTCAATGACTTCAAGAACGGCGCGCCCTTGTGCACTCACAACCGGATTCCCACCGAAGGTATTGAAGTGAATCCGCGAGGCCAGCACCGTCGCAATCTCCGGCGTAGTAACCACAGCGGCAAGCGGGCAGCCATTGCCGATGCCTTTGGCCATCGTGACAATATCGGGCATCACACCCTGCGTTTCGAAGCCCCAGAAATGCGTGCCTGTGCGACCGAAGCCAGCCTGCACTTCATCCGCGATGCACA
>JANNQW010000006.1:0-8547 GCA_031400955.1 Verrucomicrobiota bacterium | reverse complement strand
CGCCGCCAGGTCACGCACGAAATCAGAGCGGTGGGCAAGGTGCAGTACAACGAGTCCGCGCTCGCGGTGATCAACAGCCGCGTCGAGGGTTACATTGAGAAGCTCTACGTGGACTTTACAGGCGTGCAGGTGAAGAAGGGAGACCACCTTGTCGAAATCTACAGCCCCGATCTCGTCCTCGCCCAACGGGAGCTGCTGGTGGGACTTGAAGGGCCGGCGAACAACGCCTTGATCGAGGCTTCGAAGCTGAAACTCCTGCGCTGGGGCCTGACGCAGGAGCAGGTGGATGATCTGGTGCAGAAGCGCAAGGTCAGCGAGCGCGTCACTTTGTTCTCGCCCATCAACGGCACCGTCACCGAGCGCATGGCGGTGCAGCAGGCCATGGTGAAAAGCGGCGAGATGCTCTACAAACTGGCGAACCTGGAGTCGCTGTGGGTCTATCTCGACATCTACGAGTCCGAGCTGGGCTGGGTGCAGCAGGGGCAGTCCGTGACGATTCAAGCGGAGGCTTATCCGAGTGAATCGTTCACCGGCCGCATCTGGTTCATCAATCCCGTGCTCACCGAAGAAAGCCGCACGGTGAAAGTGCTCGTGAACATCGCCAACACTGATCAAAAGCTGAAGCCCGGCATGTTTGTCAGCGCCATGATTCGCGTGCAGGTGCTGGCGGATGGTAAAGCCGCGCCGACGGGCCTCGGCGGCCAGTTCACCTGCCAGATGCATCCGCAGATTCTGCAAGCTCAGGCCGGCGCTTGTCCGAGTTGTGGCATGGCGTTGACCGCGATTCCCGGTCGCAAAACCAAGCCCACTGACGCCGAATTGAGCGTGTTGGCCGTGCCCATCGCCGCCGTGCTCGACAGCGGCACGCGCAAGCTCGTGTATGTGGAGCATGCGCAAGGCCAGTTCATGCCGATGGAAGTGAAACTTGGCCCGCGTGCTGGTGATTTTTATCCTGTGCTCGACGGTTTAAAGGAGGGCGAGAAGGTGGCGGTGCGCGGCAATTTCCTGCTCGACAGCCAGTTTCAAATTCAAGGACTTCCCAGCTTGTTTTACGCGAAGGGCCAGGCTCCCGCCGGAGGTCATCAACACGGTGCCGCCACCGAATCAAAACCCGCCGCCGCACCTGCCGCAGCGACAGGCCATGAAGGACACGCCGCGCCGAAACCTGTCGAGCACAAGCACTAGTCCATGACCACCGCTCTCATTCGCTGGTGTCTGAAGAACGGCTTTCTGGTCGTTCTTTTCATACTCGCCCTGATCGGCGGCGGTTACTACGCGGTGCAAAACATGCCCGTCGATGCCATCCCCGACATCGGCGAAAAACAAGTCATCGTGTTTGCCGACTGGCCGGGCCGTTCGCCGCAAGACGTGGACAATCAGGTCACGTATCCACTTACCACGAGCCTCACCGGCACGCCCGGAGTGAAAACCATCCGCAGCATGTCGGGCTTCGGCTTCTCCATGGTCTTCGTCATTTTCAAAGACGACGTGGACTACTACTGGGCGCGTTCAAGAGTGCTGGAGCGCATGAACGTGGCGCAGCAGCGGCTGCCCGCAGATGTGGTGCCAGTCTTGGGACCGGATGCCACCGCTCTGGGCCAAGTGTTCTGGTACACCGTCGAGGGCGAGGGCTTCGACCTCGCCGAATTGCGCAGCATCCAGGACTGGTATCTGCGCTATCAGCTCAATGCCGTCGAAGGCGTGAGCGAAGTCGCGAGCATCGGCGGTTTCGTGAAGCAGTATCAGATCGACGTGCATCCCGACAAGCTGCGCGCGCATCGCGTGACGCTGTTTGATGTGTATGAAGCCGTGCGGAAGGCCAACATCGACGTCGGCGCGAAGGTGCTGGAGAAAAACGGCCTCGAGTTCTTCATCCGTGGCGTTGGCTTCATCAAATCAACGGAAGATCTGGAGAAAGTCGTCATCCGCCAGGAGCAGGGCACGCCGATCCAGATCAAGCATGTCGCCACCGTGACACTCGGCCCGGATTTCCGCCGTGGTTCGCTCGACAAGGCCGGCGTCGAGGCCGTGGGCGGTGTGGCGCTCATGCGCTACGGCGAAAATCCGCAGCACGTCGTCGAGCGCTTGAAGGCCAAGCTCAAGCAGCTCGAAACCGGCCTGCCGCAGAAGACGCTCGCCGACGGTCGCATCTCGAAAGTGCGCGTGGTGCCGTTTTACGACCGCACGGACATCGTCAACGAAACCATCGACACGCTCAAATCGGCGCTCAGCGAGGAAGCGCTGATGGCCAGCATCGTTGTCCTCATTTTCCTGCTGCATCTGCGCAGCACGGCCTCGGTGCTTGTCACGCTGCCGCTCTCCGTCTGTCTCTGCTTCATCCTCATGTTCGCCTTCGGCGTGGACTCAAACATCATGTCGCTCGCCGGCCTCGCCATCGCCATCGGCGACGTGGCGGACATGGGCATCATCATGACGGAGAACATCTACCGGCACATCGCCACAGGAGATCCGAAGAAGAGCCATTTCCAAAAGGTGTATGACGGCGCGACGGAGGTTGGCGGCGCGATTGTCACCGCAGTCTCAAACACACTCGTCTCCTTCATCCCGGTGTTTTTCCTCACCGACCAGGAGGGCAAGCTGTTCCGCCCGCTCGCCTTCACCAAGACCTTCGCCATCGGCGCCAGCGTCATCCTCGCGCTCACCGTCGTGCCGCTCGTCTGCTACTACTTGTTCCAGCCGGTGAAATGGTCGCGCCGCACGGTGTGGAAGATCGCCTTCAGCATGGGCATCGCTTCCGTGTTTGCCACGCACGCCATTTTCATGTGGGCGCTGGCGGGTTCACACTACAGCGGCTGGCCGATGTCCATCGTCGTTGGCGTCATCGTCGTGCTGGCCGTGGTGCGAATGACGCGCGAACGCTTCCTGCCGATGGAGGAAAATCCGGTCTCCCACCGCATCTCGCGCGTCTATGTGCCGGCGCTGCGCTGGGTGCTGGATCACAAGATGACCTTCATGATCGCCCCGCTGGTCATTTTCTTTGTCGGCATCAGCATCTGGCTCGGCATCGGCATGACCTTGAAACCCATCGAGTGGATCGCCAACCTCGGCGCGGACGAGCCGCGTGTGCAAATGGGAGAACTGCGCTGGCAAAAAATCCGCCATGGCGACGAACCACCCAGCCGCCGCATGCTCTGGCGCAAGCAAAGCGACGCCGACGTGCAGAACGAGGCCAAGGGCGGGCTCAGCGTCGTTTCAGAAACTCGCATCGTGCCCGGCATCGGGCGCGAGTTCATGCCGCCGCTCGATGAAGGCTCCTTCCTCTACATGCCCTCGCTGCTGCCGCAGGGCGGCCTCGGTCCCGCCATCGAAGTGAACGCGAAGCAGGACATGGCCATCGCCACCGTGCCCGAAGTCGAAAGCGTCGTCGGCAAGCTCGGTCGTGCCGAAAGTGCGCTCGATCCCGCGCCCATTGGCATGATGGAGAGCATCATCATCCTCAAGCCTGAAGACGAATGGCGACACATCCCAGTTCAGCGCTGGTTTTCAAACTGGCCTGGCTGGTTGAAAGCACCGCTCGCCTGGATCGCGCCGGAACATCGGCAGATCACGAAGAACGAGATCCTCACCGAGTTGCAGGAGAAGACCGCCATCCCCGGCGTGCTGCCCACATTCCTCCAACCGATTCAAACCCGCCTCATCATGCTCCAGACCGGCTTCCGCGCCATGATGGGCGTGAAGATCTACGGCAGCGATCTCGGCGAGATCGAGCGCATCGGACTTCAGATCGACGCCTTGCTCAAAGAAGTGCCCGGTGCGACCGACATCGTGGCCGACCGCATCGTCGGCAAACCCTACCTCGAGTTCCACATCGACCGCGACCGCATCGCTCGTTATGGCGTCAACATTCGCGACGTGCAGGACGTGATCGAAGTCGCCATCGGCGGCATGAACCTCATGGAGTCCGTCGAAGGGCGCGAGCGCTATCCCATCCGCGTGCGCTACCTGCGCGAGTTCCGCGAGGACATCCCCGAACTGGAGAAAATCCTCGTGCCCACCAGCACAGGCGCGCAAATCCCACTCGCTCAAGTCGTCACCATCAAGAGCGTGCTCGGCCCGCAGGAGATCAAAGGTGAGCGCGGACTGCTCGTCGGTTACGTCACCATGAACACGCGCGACCGCGATGAAGTCAGCGTCGTGGAAGATGCCGAGAAGCTCTTGCAGACCGCCTTGAAAGATGGCCGCCTCAAGCTCCCCTCGGGCTACTATTGGGAGTGGAGCGGCCAGTTTGAGAACCAAGTGCGCGCCACCAAGCGCATGCAGATTCTCGTCCCCGTCTGCATCGCCCTCATGTTTGTGTCGCTCTACCTCGGCTTCCGCCGGAAATGGATCGCGCCGGTCATTTTTTTCGATGTCATCGTCTCGCTTTCAGCAGGCTTTCTGCTGCTGCCGCTGTGGGACGCGAATCTCTCCGTCGCCGTGTGGGTCGGCTTCCTCGTGCTGCTCGGCGTCGTGGATGACGACAGCGTCGTGCTCTCCACCTACCTGGAGGACATCTTCGACAGCAAGGAGATGCAAAGCGTCGCCGACATCCGCGAGTCCGTCGTGCAGGCCGGTTTGAAACGCATCCGCGCCAATCTCATGACCATCGCCACCACCGTCTTTGGCCTCATGCCCATCTTCTGGGCCACTGGTCGCGGTGCCGATGTGATGAAACCCATCGCCCTGCCATCCCTCGGCGGCATGGCCGTAAGCGTCGTCACCATGTTCATCGTTCCCTGTCTGTTCTGCGCGATCGAGGAATGGAAATGGAAACGCCGGAGCCAGCCGTCTGCAAACCACCTGCTCAACAGGCAACAAGGAGAAGCGCATGCCTGAGATCTTCGGTTCCGACTGTTACTCGCCCAAGGAGATTGCCGAACACGTGGAAACCGTTGGCGTTGCCAAGGCGAACCTGCCGCTCGTCTCGATGACCGCGCTCGGCATGCTCGCGGGCGGCTTCATCGGTCTCGGCGCGCTCTTCGCCACGCTCGTGCTGAGCGACGGCACGCTCGGCTTCGCCATCGCGCGGTTGCTCGCGGGCGTGGCGTTTTCGCTCGGGCTTATTCTCGTCGTCGTCGCGGGTGCGGAGCTTTTCACGGGCAACAACCTGCTCGTCATGGCGTGCGTCTCGCGCCGGATCAGTGTCAGGAAAATGCTCGCAAATTTCGCCATCGTGTATTTTGCGAACTTCATCGGCGCGGCTGGCCTCGCCACCATCGTCGCGCTCTCCGGCCACGCTGAAATGGCCGATGGCGCAGTGGGACGCACCGCCGTGGCCATCGCCACCGCGAAGGTCGCACTGCCCTTCGGCGATGCGTTCTTCCGCGGCGTGCTCTGCAACTTGCTCGTCTGTCTCGCCGTCTGGCTCGCGATGGCCGGGCGCACCGTCACCGACAAAATCCTCGCGATCATCTTTCCCATCACCGCTTTCGTCGCCGCTGGCTTCGAGCACAGCGTCGCAAACATGTATTTCATCCCGCTCGGCATCTTTCTCCACGCCGACATCGGCATCGCCGACATGCTCCGCAATCTCATCCCCGTCACCCTTGGCAATCTCGTCGGCGGCGCCGGCATGGTCGGTCTCGTCTATCACACCATCTACCGCCGCAGTCCGCCGCCAGCCAGTGGCTCATGACATCTTCCTCCACTCCATGGCACCAGATGCCCGCTGCTGATGCCTGCACGCAGACGGGGAGCGATCAGGCTCTCGGCCTTTCTCAAGAGGAGGTCGCGCGCCGACTCGCGCAGCATGGGGCGAACAAGCTGCCCGAGGAAGAGACAAAACCGCTGTGGCGGATGTTCCTGCGGCAGTTCGCCAGCCCTCTGATCTACATTCTCTTCGCCGCTGCGGTGCTCGCCCTCGCGCTCGGCAAGCATGAGGACGCGCTGGTCATTCTCATCGTGGTGCTGATCAATTCGATCATCGGCACGCTTCAGGAAGGCCGCGCCGAACGCTCAATGGCGTCTCTGCGCAAACTGTCCTCACTCCATGTGCGCGTGCTGCGCGGCGGCAAGGAGGAGATGATCGCCGCGAGCGAACTCGTGCCCGGTGATGTCATGCTGCTCGCTGCCGGAGATGCTGTCGGTGCGGATGCGCGGATGCTTCAGGCCGCCGCATTGGAAGCCGCCGAGGCGGCACTCACGGGTGAGTCATTGCCGGTGGTGAAACACAGCGAACCGCTGCCGGAAGACACGCTGCTCGCGGATCGGCTGAACATGGTGTTCTCCGGCACGCACATCACCGCCGGGCGCGGCAAGGCGCTGGTGGTGGCCACGGGGCAGTCCACTGAGGTGGGCAAGATCGCGCGCATGACCACGGGAGCCGTGGAACCCAAGACACCGCTCGAAGTGCGCATGGATCAGTTTGGCCGTCATCTCGTGATCGCGTCCGTCATCCTGTTTGCGGTGGTGATCGTGGCGGGACTGCTGCGGGGCATGCCGTTAGTGGATATTCTGATGGTGGCCGTCAGCCAGATGGTTTCGCTGGTGCCGGAGGGCTTGCCCGTGGCGCTGACGATTGCGCTGGCCGTGGGGATGCAGCGCATGGCGGCGCGCGGTGCCATCGTTCGCAGGCTCGCGGCCGTGGAGACGCTGGGCTCCACGAACATCATCTGCTCGGACAAGACTGGCACGCTGACGAAGAACGAGATGACCGTCACCGCCTTTTGTCTGCCTGATGGGCGCAAGGTCGAAGTCTCCGGCTCTGGTTACGCGCCCGAAGGCACGCTGTCGTGTGCTGGCAGTGATCTCACGCCAGCGAGTGGTGACGCTGCACTTCGGCTCATTCTCGAAGCGGGTGTGCTGTGCAACGACTCGCAACTCGTGCCGCCAACGGCTGAGGAAACGCGCTGGCACTCGCTGGGTGATCCCACCGAGTCCGCGCTGCTCACCGTGGCTTTGAAGGCTTGCATCGAACCCACGCAACTACGTCACGAGTGGCCGCGCCGCGCAGAAATTCCCTTCGACTCCGCCACCAAGCTCATGGCCACGCAACATGGTCACACGCACCGGCCTAACCGTGTTTTCATCAAAGGCGCTCCAGAGATGCTGCTCCCACTCTGCGATCACGCGCGGCATGGCGATGAAGTGCTGCCGCTCGATGACACCGCGCGGCGTGAGATTCTGAATGCAGGTGAGCAGATGGCTCTGCAAGCTCTGCGCCTGCTCGCCGTCGCGATGGTGGATGAAGCGGAGCTTGATGAAGATGCAGGCTTCGCTCAATTCAACGGACGCGCCGTTTTCCTCGGTCTCATCGGCCAGATGGACCCGCCGCGCGAGGAGGTGAAAGCCGCCGTGGCCGAGTGTCGCGCGGCGGGCATTCGACCGGTCATGGTGACGGGTGATCACAAGGCCACCGGCCTCGCGATTGCTCGCATGCTGGGCATCGCACGCGATGACGACCGCGCAGTGGACGGGCGTGAGTTGGAGGCGATGCCGAAGCAGGACCTCGTCGCGAATATCGATCACATCGCCGTCTTTGCGCGCGTGCATCCGGCGCAGAAACTCCGCATCGTCGAGGCCTTGCAATCGCAGCGCAACGTCGTCGCCATGACTGGCGATGGTGTGAACGACGCGCCCGCACTCGCCCGCGCCGATGTCGGCGTGGCGATGGGCATCACCGGCACCGAAGTGGCGAAGGGCGCGGCGAAGATCGTCATCACCGACGACAACTTTACCACCATTGTCCATGCCGTGGAGCAGGGGCGGCTCGTTTATGGCAACATTCAAAAGCTGCTGCTCTTCCTGTTCGCCACCTCGATTGATGAAGTGATCATCTTGCTGGGTGCCCTGCTGTTTGGGTATCCGCTGCCGCTGGCGGCCGTGCAGATTCTTTGGATCAACCTCGTAACCGAAGGCACGCTCACACTGAACCTCGTGATGGAAGGACCCGAGGGCGATGAGATGCAGCGCAAACCGCTCCGCACCAGCGAGCCGCTCATCACGCGCCCCATGCTGCGCCGCATGGCCGTCATGGTGCCCACGTCTGTCGCCGCCACGCTGGGTTATTTTATCTGGCGTCTCTCCACTGGCGCACCCTTCGTGCTGGTGCAGACCGAAACCTTCACCCTGCTCGCTGTGTGCCAGTGGTTCAATGTACTGAACTGTGAGAGCGCCACACGCTCGGTCTTCCGGCTCGGCTTTCTCAAGAACCCCTGGCTGCTCGGCGGTCTCGTGCTGGCAAACCTGCTCCAGCTCGCGGTCGTTTACACCGCGCCGATGAACAAGCTCTTCCACACCGTGCCCATTTCGCTTCCACACTTCTTCCTCATCGGAACCGTCGCCAGCAGCGTGCTGTGGACGGAGGAGATTCGGAAGTGGATTGCGCGGCGGCGAGCGTGTGAAGATATGACGAATTAGATTATCATTTTGTCTCCAGCTTATTAAAACCGTTCCCACCGCAGCCCATTAACCCGGATTCCGAAGTTAGGCAGCGTTTTTGAGTTCATTATCGTCCGGTGGCGAGTGCTCAGGAGGCAACTTCGGCGAAGTCCGTTTTTGCCACTCCAAGACCTTATCGATCAAGGGCTTGTGCTTCTCTGCACCACC
>JANNQW010000005.1:0-2535 GCA_031400955.1 Verrucomicrobiota bacterium | reverse complement strand
CCAGAAATTTCCCAAACCATGACTTACCTGAAATCACTCCCAACACTCTACCTCCTCGCACTGCTACCGACTGCGGCGCTTGGATGGGAAAGAGACAAACCCGCGACTCCGCCGGTGATTCCACCGAATCCCGATCATCTGCCCAAGGTCTTGCTGATTGGCGACTCGATCTCGGGAGGCTATCACAAACTTGTTGCCAAAGCCCTTGAAGGCAAAGCTGTGGTGGCGAAGAGCAGCGACAACGGCGAATCCACGGCGGTCGGAGTGATAAAAATCGACGGATGGCTGGGCGATACCAATTGGGATGTCATTCATTTTAACTGGGGTGTGTGGGATATGTATGGATGGCAGTATGCCTCGGACGACCGGTCGCCCGCCATGTATGCGCAAAGGCTGGAAACCTTGGTCCTGCGCCTGAAACAGACTGGTGCCAAATTAATCTGGGCCACGACCACACCCGTTCCGCCCAAGCCTGAGGCTACCATGCTCAAGCGCTGGAAAATGGAGGTGGTGATTGATGAGAAACTCGAACTTCAATACCGGGAAGCCGCCTTGCAAGTCATGAAAAAGCACGGGGTGACGGTGAATGATCTATACACTCTGTTGAAGCCGCGCCGCAGTGAATTCCAAGCCGATGACAATGTCCACTTTTCAGGAGCAGGGTCCGCGCTGATGGCCAAGCAGGTGGCGGAGAAAATATCAGAACTTTTGAAGAAATAGAACGGCAACAACCAGCCATGAAACCATACTTCATCTTCATTTGGAGCTTTTGCCTCTGGTGTGTCCAGGCCATCGCTGCGGATAGACCTAACATCATCTTCATCCTCGCCGATGATCTGGGCTACATGGATATCGGAGCGAACAACCCGAAGACATTTTATGAGACGCCGAACATTGACGGACTGGCGGCCAAAGGCATGCGCTTCACTCAGGGCTACGCCGCCTGTCCGGTCTGCTCGCCCACCCGTGCCAGCATTATGACTGGCAAGTATCCGCCTCGAACTGGGGTCACGGATTACATCCCTGGCATGCGCTCTGCCAAACTGCTCTCTGCCCCCAATGCCAAACATCTTCGGCTCGAAGAAACGACCATCGCGGAAGCGCTACACGATGCAGGTTACGTCACCTTTTTCGCTGGCAAGTGGCATCTGGGTGAAGGCGAGTTTTCTCCGGGAGCTCAGGGCTTTAGTCCAAATTTGACTGGGAAAGGTCAGTTCTTCTATCCATCAGACTCGCCGCCTGCCGACCCTAAGAGCGACGGCAAGACCACCGACCGCATCGCTGACGCCGCCGTTCAGTTCATTGACGCGCACAAGGACCAGCCTTTCTTCGCCTATCTTCCGTTTCAAGCGGTGCACACCCCCATTAGCGCCAGGTCGGACTTGATCGCGAAATACGAACGCAAGCAAGCTTCTGCGCCGCCCGACGCCTGGGGCACCGAACGCGCCAGCAAAGTGCGCTTGGTGCAAAATCACGCCGCTTACGCCGCGATGCTGGAGCAAATGGATGCCGCCATCGGTCGCGTGCTGTCCGCCTTGGACCGCAGCGGCCTCGCCGAGCGCACGGTGGTCGTGTTCATGTCCGACAATGGCGGACTCTCCACTTCCGAAGGCCACCCGACCTCCAATCTCCCGCTGCGTGCTGGCAAGGGCTGGCTTTATGAAGGCGGCATCCGCGAGCCAATGATCATTCGCGCGCCTGGCGTGACCAAGGACGGCAGTTCCTGTAATACGCAGGTGATAAGCACGGATTTCTATCCAACACTGCTCGAGCTTGCCGATCTACCGTTACGACCGCAGCAGCATGTCGATGGGATGAGCCTAGTGCCATTGCTCAAGGGCGAGCCGCTCGCCCGTGGACCGATTTTCTGGCATTACCCGCACTATGGAAATCAAGGCGGCGCACCCAGCTGCGCGGTGCGCGATGGTGATTGGAAACTTATCGAGTGGTATGAGGACGGCGCGCTGGAACTTTATAACATCGCGCAGGATCTCGGGGAAAAGAACAACCTCACTGCCGCAAACCCAACCAAGGCGAAGGAATTGCATGAGAAGCTCATCACCTGGCGCAAGGATGTCGGCGCCATCATGCCCGCTCCGAATCCAAACTATAATCCGAACGCAAAGCCAGCAGAGAAGACCGGCAAGAAACATGAATAACCATGAGGACATTCCTCGGAATCTTAATCACATTGTCGCTGGGTTCGCTCCCATCGCTTCACGCAGTCTCCACGTCTACATCGGAATCCCTTTATGACGTTGTAGTTTATGGCGACTCGTCCGGAGCTGTAGTTGCAGCCATTGCAGCTAAGCGTGAAGGCCGCTCAGTCATTCTGGTCAACCCGACTGGTTTTCCCGGCGGCATGAGCGCGAGCGGACTCGGAGCCACCGATTTTCTCGGCAAACGCAACACCTTCGGAGGAATTGCCTCGGAATTCTACGACTCCGTTGCCGCTGCCTATGGGACAAACTATGTTCGCAGCTTTGAGCCTCACGTCGGTCAGCGGGTGTTTGAGAAAATGATCGCGGATGCGGG
>JANNQW010000004.1:0-13085 GCA_031400955.1 Verrucomicrobiota bacterium | reverse complement strand
TGGAGTGGCAAAAACGGACTTCGCCGAAGTTGCCTCCTGAGCACTCGCCACCGGACGATAATGAACTCAAAAACGCTGCCTAACTTCGGAATCCGGGATTAAGAATCCTGTGAAAACGACTGCCCCCGCATCGGGAGTTGATTTCAATGCAGCGTATCTGACCGCCGAGCTGACCGATCTTGCCTCTGCCGTGGCTGTCTACAGCGACAATGATCCTCGCTCATCGGCAACGCGCAAGCCCATCACCTCATGGTAAGGATTACATGACCTGTTCGGATGAAATAATCCGCCATTAACATCGCGCCTCTTGTGTATTGACGCGCGAGTCACTTTCTTGTTATACTGATCCCGCTCACTGAATGGCTCCGACTGATTTCAGTCACAGCGTTCATGCTCTATATATACCTCAAATTATTCATTCCATGAAAACCCACCCTCTCATCCGCCAGAACGGTTTTACATTAATCGAGCTGCTAGTCGTCATCACCATCATCGCCATTCTCGCCGGCCTATCCGTTCCGGCAGCAAACGCCATTTTACGCAAAGCGAGAGAAGCCCAGGCCCGCGCTGCCGTGCACGGACTCGCTATTGCCGTAAAAGGCTATCAGACAGAATACAACCGGCTCCCGGACCCCAATGCAACCGCCAGCACGGTCGACGCAACCATCCTGACCGACTCTAGCAACGACATGATAGCCGTCCTGCTTGCCAAGAACACAACGTATAACCCGCGGGAGGTTCCATTTTATGATCCCCCCATCGCAAAAAACGATGCCAACGGACTCATCACAGCCAGTGGCTATGCAGTGGTGGACCCCTGGAGCAAGCCTTCGGCCCTTCAGTATTACCACATAACACTCGATTACGGCGGTGACCGCAGCATTGAAAATCCCGTGAAAACGACCGCACCCGCATCGGGAGTGGCCTTTAACGCTACGTATCTTGCCGCCGAACAGACCGATCTTGCCGCTGAAGTGGTTGTTTATAGTGACAATGATCCTCGCTCATCGGCAACGCGCAAGCCCATCACCTCCTGGTAAGGATTACACGACCTGTCTGGGGTTATTGTTCGCTATTGAAGGAACAATTTTTTGCTGCTAGGCCTTGTCGGTCCGTGCATGATTCTTTCATAGTGACATATAGGAAATCGGGCTGTGGCTCAGCCTGGTAGAGCGCTTCGTTCGGGACGAAGAGGCCGTGGGTTCGAATCCCGCCAGCCCGACCATTTCTCAAAAGCCAACAAGGCTCTCGAAGGCTCAAATCTCCCGATGAGCGAGCAATCCGCGAAGTATTCTGCCGCGAACCCAGAATAGTCTCCTATATATAGCAACGGCAAATTATGGCGCGCGCCGCTTGTAACGGTTTAACCTAAAAATAGAACTAATAGCGGATAGTCAATAGCTAAAAGTCTGATGCTGAACTGAGCGTGCGGTGCGTGATCAGTCACCTTCCAAGTGAGCGCTTGATGGGCACGCAAGTGCATAATTATCAGGCTATGAACTATCAGCTATCAGCCATCGACTTTCCTTTCTAGGTTAAATTGAACACAGGGGCTTCGTTGATTCCGTGACTTGTACCTTCGCTACGGTCAATCTGGACCGGGTTGCGCGCAAATTGCCGTGAGAAGTTGCGCGACTGGCCGCGACTGTGCTAGTCTCCCCGTTCGCGCCGTGCCCGGCGCTGACTCCCAACACCCATGCCAGCCCCCGCCGAAGTCGAACTTTTTCTGTCCGTGCACTCTGCCCATGCCGTTGCCAGCGCACGGCAACTTGTGGAAAATCGAGCGGTCCGCCTACTGAATCACACCAGCGACCGAATCGAAGCCGAAGTCGCATTGGAAGATGATGCGGCTCACGTGGTTCTGCATAAAGCAGGCGCCGTGTGGCGCGGCGAGGCCGACCTTGAGGATCAGGATCAGGCTCCCGTCGCGCTGTGCGCCGCGATTCTGGAGGCTGAAACCGCGACAGCAACCGAACCCGAGGAAGCAGCGCCCGCGAAAACATTGCGCACAGTCCTCCAGGAAAAACTCGGGCGGGCACCTTCGCCTGCTGATGAACAATATTTGCTGAAGATCGATGCTCGCTTCGACCGCTTTCAAAAAAGCGGCGCGCTGCACGACCACGACATGGTGCGCATCCATCCGCGCTGGCCCGTCGAAAGCCACGATCCGCTCCACCTGTGGCCGGAACCACCGCACGATATCCTCTCGTTTTGGAACTATATCGCAGCCGCGCTTGCCGAGCGTAAACTCAATTACCCCACAACACTAGATTGCATCACGGATCTGAAGACGACGCGCTCCAAGCTCAACACTTGGCGTCAGGCTGAAGATCTACCGCGTTGGACACAGTTGATCCGCGCATTTATCCGCCGTTCGGACCAGGAACAAACACATGCCGAGGCCCGGCTCATCATCACTAGTGGCGAAGCACGCTTTCAGACGCGCAGCGAAGCCACTCAAGCGTGGCGTGTGCCTTCTGAAGCGGATTTTCGCGCCTTGGTGTCCGCACAATCGCAGGGCACCCTGCATGCCCCGCTGCACTCACGGCTCCTGGTTGAATCCTGCCTCCGCAGCCTGCGTGATGAAGCTCAACCAGTGATGCGCCTCGATGAATCGAACGTGGCACTCTGGCTGGCGACTCTATTCAGTCAGAGTGAACTGACCGATCTCCTTCTCACGCTTGATGAGGTTCCGTTCGAACGTCCTTCCGCGTCGCTGCATTGGCAGACAGTGGAAAAGTCCGGTGCAGGTGTTGCCGACAATGTGATTTTGAAATTATGCGTAGCTGCAGGGCACGACGCACCCCGGCCGCTGCGGCACCTTCCAGGAACGCAGTCGTTCTACTTGAGCCCCGACTCCCTATATATAGGGCCAGCGGCGTTCTTCACCACCACCACGGTGCCCACCAGTGTGGAAATACCCTGGGACGCGGCGGCAACTGAGGAAGGAGTGGCGTTTCTGGAGAAACTCGGCGTGCCACTGCCAGCGGCGATTGCCTCACGCGTGCAACGTGAAACCCTCCGCGTGGAATTCACAGCCCGCTGCGTCGCGCGCACAGACGTTGCCGCGGCGGAACACATCGCCGTCACTGCGCGCGCCATGAGTGCTGACGGACAGGTCATCCATGCCTTGCGCGGTGGTCGCTGGGAACTGCAACACCAGCCGCCGCCCAATCCGGACATCATCACCTGCTTCGACCGCACCGCACTGGATGGTGCACCCTCATTATTAGAGGGACTCAACGCATCCTACGATCTCGAACTCGACGCCTTTCGCACCCGGATCACCAAGCAGTTCCCCGAGCGCTTCCTCGAATGGGCCAAGTCTCTACCCCCGGAAGTGATCCTTGATGCCGACGAACGCCTCCAAAGCATCCTGGCTGATCCGCTGAAAGCCACCATCAGGTTCGAAATTGAGGAGACCGGCATTGACTGGTTCGATTTGCGTCTGGTCTTCGACATCGATGGCATCACTCTCAAGCCTGCGGAAATTCGCCGGCTCATCGCAGCGCGTGGTGGCTTTGTCAGGCTCGCGGACGGCACCTGGCGCAGTGTTGTGCTCGAACTTAACGAGGAACAACGCCAGGCCATCGAAGGACTCGGGCTCGACCTGCAAGATCTCTCCGACGAAGCGCATCCGCTTCACCTCCGGCAGTTGGCGCAGCAGGAACGGCGGGGACTCGTGCCGCCAGAAGTGCTGGAAAAACTCCGCAGCCGGCTGGCAAAACTGGATGTTGAGACAAAACCAGACGTGCCAGTTGAACTCGGAGTCACACTCCGCCCGTATCAGATTGAAGGCTTCCATTTCCTGGTTTACCTGACCGTGAACAAGCTGGGCGGAATACTCGCGGACGACATGGGCCTTGGCAAAACGTTGCAGAGCATCGCCTGGATCCTCTGGCTCCGGGCACAGGCCGTCGCAGAAAATATTTCCCCAGCTCCTTGTCTCGTTGTGTGCCCGAAGTCGGTGCTCGATGTCTGGGCCGTGGAATTTGCCAAGGCGGCCCCGAACTTAAAGGTGCAAGTGCTGCGGGAGAAAGACTCGCTTGATCTCGAATCTCCCGGAGCGAATCAAGACGTGCTGGTTCTCAACTACGCCCAGTTGCGCGGATGCATCGACGCCTTGCAGAAAGTCAACTGGCTCGCCGCCATTCTCGACGAAGGCCAGCAGATTAAGAATCCCAACTCCAAGGTGGCGAAAGCCGCGCGGTTGATCCACGCACAAAATCGCCTGGTGCTGACCGGCACGCCGCTGGAGAATCGGCTGCTCGATTTGTGGAGCCTGATGAGTTTTTCCACGCCAGGGGCTTTGGGAGATCGCGCGTATTTCCAGAAGCATTTCGACCGCCGCAAAGACGACCGCGCGGCACAGCGGCTGACCTCGCGGATGCGGCCGTTCATCATGCGCCGCACCAAAGGCCAGGTGGCACGCGAACTTCCGGCGCGCTCTGAGGAAGACATGCTTTGCGAAATGAGCGAACTGCAAGAGAAGCTCTATCGCGAACATCTTTCGCAAGCGCAGCACATGCTGCTCACCACCTCCGGCTCCGAAGCACTGTCCAAGCGCCGCTTCGCCATCCTCCAGGCCATCACGCGACTGCGACAAATCTGCTGCCATCCGGCGCTGGTTCAGCCCGATGCCCGCAACGAGGAAAGCGCGAAACTCAATTCATTGCTCGACCTCCTCGAGCAGCTACACGACGAGGGACACAAGGTGCTCGTGTTCTCGCAATTCGTCACCATGCTCAATCTGATCCGCGACCAGCTCGTCGCGCTCGGACGCCCCTTCCATTATCTGACGGGCGCCTCCAAAGATCGCGCGTCGATCGTTGACGCATTCCAGACCGACCCCAACGCCGCAGTCTTTCTGCTCTCGCTCAAGGCGGGCGGCAGTGGACTGAACCTCACCGCCGCATCCTACGTCGTGCTGTTTGATCCATGGTGGAACCCCGCCGTGGAGAACCAGGCCATCGACCGGGCACACCGCATCGGCCAGACACAGCCGGTCATGGCCTATCGCTTGATCACACGGAACAGCATCGAAGAGAAAATTCGACTGTTGCAAATGCAAAAGAGCCTGATGAGCAATGACGTCCTCGGCGAAGAGCAATTCACTTCCGCGCTCGACCGGCGCGATCTGGAATATCTCTTTGACCTGGGCGACACGCCTGCCGCAGAATCAATCAGCTAGATACTCCCGAACCCTCGACGAACTCGAGAGCCTTCTGAAAGCTGGCACGTTCCAGAAAGTGATTCAACTTCGCGGGCAGTTGCGACTGATACTGTTGATGAAACTCGGTAATCTCCTCCGAAACGCAGCGCAACTGATCGAGCTGTGCCGCCGGGTCACTCTCGCGCAGCGACTGATCCGCGATGAGACTGAGCCGGCGTTGGAGCAAGTCACGCAGCCGTGGCAAGGCGTCGGCAACTGCATTCATTGGAGTGGATTGATTAGACATCACGGAAAGCTGAACGGCTGTTAGCGTGGAAATGAGTCTTGGGAAAGCGAACAATTTGAAAAATACCAGAACAATTTTTCTTCTTTTGCCCCAAGAGAAAAATTCATTGTTAAAAAATTTGCATATTTACACCTCATCTCTGCGAATATTTTAAAAATTGTGTGAAGATTTCCTTGTTTGACTTCAAATAATCGCGATACCCAACAACATCCAATCATGCACTCCCACCGCACACTTCCGCGCCACCGAAATAAAACCCCACACACCACACGCGAAACCAAGCCCATGATTTGAACCGCCTGAAATGCTGACCATGACGACTGCGCCCGCAGAAGCAAAGATCGAGTCCCTGCCACTTTGGGACCATCCATCGGAGAACGACAACCGGTGGCGCGCTGTGTGCGAGAACATGCGGGAGCGCATCGGGGCGCCGATGTTTGAGAAGTGGTTTTCCAAGGCCGCCTTGGTGGACATGAGTGACACGCGCGTTGTCCTCTCAGTGCCAAATCTGATCCACCAGTATTGGATCGAAGACAATTACAAGAAGCAATTGCACGCCGCAGTTGAGCTGGTAACAGGAGGCGTCCGCACCGTCGACATCATGACTCGAGTGGAAGATCTGGCTCATCCGGAGCTGGCCATCGCGCCCACCGAAGCACCACCAGCGCGAGTTCAAGTCCCGGCAACTGTGAAAGCCGCGCGCACGCTCCTGGATTCCGGATTGAATGGACGCTTCACCTTCGACAGCTTCGTCGTAGGCTCCAACTGCTCCTACTCCTGCGCCGCCGCGCGTGCTGTGGCTGACAAGCCCGGCAAAACCTACAACCCCCTCTTCCTCCACGGTCAGGCTGGCCTCGGCAAAACCCACCTGCTTCAGGCCATCGGCCAGGAAGTGCTCCGGCAGAAACCGCGCAAGTCCGTGCGCTATGTCACCAGCGAGTCTTTCACCAACGAATACATTGACGCCCTGCGCAACGGACGCATCTCCGCTTTCCGTCAGCGCTATCGCGATGTGGATGTCCTGCTGGTAGACGACGTGCACTTCCTCGGCGGCAAGCAAAGCACCCAGGAGGAATTTTTCCACACCTTCAATGACCTGCACAATCATCACAAGCAGATCGTCCTCGCCAGCGACCGCCCGCCGAGCGAGATCGCCAATCTTGAGCAACGTCTGGTCTCTCGCTTCGAATGGGGACTCGCCACCCGCATCCAGTCGCCGGATCTGGAGACCCGCACCGCCATCCTGCGCCAAAAAATGAGCGACTGGACAGTGCCGGTCGAGGATTGGATCTTGGAATTCATTGCCCAAAACATCCACACCAACGTCCGCAGGCTGGAGGGCGCCCTGATGCGCGTGGCGGCACACAAGTCGCTCGGCGGAGCGCCGCTCACTACAGAATTCCTCGACACCATGTTGCGCGACATCCTCGAAGAGGCTGAATCACGCAACATCTCCATCGATTACATCCAGAAAATCGTTGCCGAGCACTTTGATGTCCGGCTCGCGGACATGACTAGCCGCCGCCGGCCAAAATCCATCGCCGAACCACGACAGCTGGCCATGTATCTCACGCGGGAGCTGACTAAAAATTCGCTTATGGACATCGGTGACGCCTTTGGCGGACGCGACCACGGCACCGTCATTCACGCCTGCAAGGCCGTGGCCTCACGCATTGCGACCGGGGAGGAATTTCGCCGCACAGTGTCCGCGCTGACTGAGAAGATCAGTCGGTTATAGAATGACGCCGGACTGCAAAAAGAACCGGGTCATTTTTCTATTCGACACTACCGCATTCCCCGCCAATATCCTTGCATAATCACACCCCCTCGCTAAGAAGGGCGCAAATTTGGCTATGAAATTCAACATCAACAAGGAAGCGTTCCTCGCAGGGTTGCAGCAGGTGCAACACGTCGTCACTACCCGCACCACCCTGCCCATTCTCTCAAACGTACTCATCCGTGCTTCCAAAAAAGGGCTGCTGCTGGCGACCACCGACCTCGATGTCAGCGTCAGCGGAACGGTAGAGGCCGATGTTAGGGAACCCGGCAGCACCACCCTCCCGGCGCGCCGGCTTTTTTCCATCATCCGCGAACTGCCCAACGACGAGATTGAAATTTCCGTCGATGACAAAAACGTCGCCTCCATTCGCTGCGGTCCGAGTCACTTCAAGATCATGGGAATCAGCGACGAGGAATTCCCCCAGCTCCCCACCTTCGAGGACGCCAAGGAGTTTAAGATCGAGCAGCGGGTGCTCAAGGAATGCCTTCGCAAAACTTCATACGCCATCTCCACCGACGAGATGCGTTTCGTGCTCAACGGAATTTTGTGCTCCTTTAAAAACAACACCCTCACCATGGTGGCCACCGACGGCCGCCGCCTGGCGATGGCCGATCAGGAACTTGAATTTCCCCAGAGCAACGAAGTGGACATCATCATCCCCACGAAGGCGGTGAATGAAATCCAGCGGCTTCTCGGCGACGAAGGCGAAGTCATTCTCAAGATCAGCCCCGGCCAGATCGGGCTCGACCTCGGAAACTACATCCTCACCAGCAAGCTCGTCGAAGGCAACTACCCCAACTACCGGCAAGTCATCCCATCCGACACCAAGGAGCGCGTGACATTGGAGCGCGAACCTCTGCTCAGAACGCTCAACCGCGTCTCGCTGCTGCTGGTTGATAAATCAAACTCGATCAAGCTGCGCTTCATGCGCGACAAGCTCCGTGTCGAAGCCAACGCCCCCAACGTCGGTGAAGCGCACGAAGAAATGCCTATCGCTTATAAAGGCGCGGAAATCACCATCGCCTTCAATCCTGAATTCCTCATGGCACCGTTGCGCAACCTGCCTGCCGACGAGGTTCATCTGCATCTCATTGACGATATCAGTCCCGGCATCCTCCGCAGCGGCGCGAACTTCCTTTACGTGCTGATGCCGATGCGTGTAAATTCGTAACAACCAAAACACCCTATGAAAACCTCCCTCCTGCGAATTGCCCTTGCGGCAACAGTCGCCGCCCTCACGGCCTGCGACACGATGCATCCCCACCACAACGACGCTCAATTGAACAAACCCATGGGACCCAGCAGCTTTCTGCAAGACGCTCCCACCCCACAGCAACCAAGCGTTGGAAATCCCGACACCGACACCTTGGGAGCGCCGACGAGCACCGACACGCCGCCGATTTTATCAACACCGAAAATCGACAACCCCTCCAGCACCCCGTCCACCACTTCAATTCAACCCCCACCTGCCAGCCAGTATCCTTACGGGAAACCAGTTCCCGGCAAGAAAGGATTCGTCACCAGTCCCTATGATGATAAGGCTGGAATGATCGATGTGCGCGACTACTCACCCGGCACCAAAGTTCGCGACCCCTATACCAATAAGATTTTCCTCGTGCCCTGATCGGATACCCGGCTCCCTCCGACCTCTGAGGCGCGTTGCATCCCAACGCGCCTTTTCTATCTTCACTCGACTCATGGACCAAACATTGCCAGAGAATGTCGCCGTGATCGGCCCCGGTCTGATTGGTGGTTCACTGCTGCTCGCGCTGCGCCAGCGCCTCCCGGCAGCAAACCTTCGCACATGGGCCCGGCGCCCCGAAGCCGTGAGCGAACTGCAAAAAATTGATCAGGCGATTGCCGCCTCGACCAATTTAAAAACCGTCGTCACCGGTGCCAGGCTCATCGTGCTCTGCACTCCAGTCTCCACCATGCCTGCGATCGCCAAACAGCTGGCCCTGTTGCCGCTCGAACCCGGATGCATCATCACTGACGCCGGCAGCGTCAAGTCGCCTGTCGTCACCGCCCTCGAAGGCATCTTCTCCAAAACCAGCGCTTCATTCATCGGCAGCCATCCCATGGCCGGCTCCGAACGCAGTGGGATCGGCGCATCACGCGCCGATCTTTTCGAAGGCTCCGTCTGCATCCTCACCCCCACACTCTTCACCGCGGACAACGCGCTTGATATAGCCCGAAAATTCTGGCGTCTTCTCGGCTGTCGCATCCTCGAAATGCCGCCCGAGGAACACGATCGCAAAATCGCCCGCATCAGCCATCTTCCGCATCTCGCCGCCAGCGCCGTCACCCTCGCCGCACTGCGCAGGGACAAGTCCACTGCCGGCTGTGCAGGAAACGGTTTCCGTGACGTCACTCGCATCGCCTCAGGCGATCCTGAATTGTGGACCGGCATCATCTCGCAGAACCGCGCCGAAATCATCTCTGCCCTGCAAGATGCTCACCAAATCACCGGCGATATGCTCACCATTATTAACAGCGGGGACGACAGCGCCCTGCTGCGTCTCTTGCAAGAAGCGCAGTCACTGCGCAACGCAGCTGGCACGGCCTAAATTCCGACCCCGTCATTCATGTCGACCCTTCACTCCAGACCCCTCAAGCACATTCCCGTAGAGATCTCCGTGCCCGGGGACAAGAGCATCAGCCACCGCTCCGTCATGTTCGCCGGCTTGTGCGAGGGAGTGACGCAGATCGATAACTTTCTTCCCAGTGAAGACTGCCTCGCCTCCATGAAAGCCATGATCGCTCTTGGTGCAGATGTCGAAATCCTCGAAGCCGCCGCCGATGGCAAAGGCTTGAAACTCTGCGTCACCGGTCATGGCATGAAGTTGCGTGAACCTGCCGCGCCCATCGACTGCGGCAATTCCGGAACGACGATTCGCCTGCTCACCGGCATCCTCGCCGCCCAGCCCTTCAAATGCCGGCTCTTCGGAGACGAATCACTTTCAAAGCGGCCCATGAAACGCGTGGCCGATCCCCTCACCTCGATGGGAGCCCACATCGACGGGCACGGAGAAAAAATCTGCGCGCCGCTCAACATTCGCGGTAGTGAACTTCATCCCATCACATACCCCCTTCCCGTCGCCAGCGCCCAGGTGAAAAGCGCCGTGCTCCTTGCCGGCCTGCAGGCTCGCGGGAAAACAACCGTCATCGAACCTGCATTCACGCGCGATCACACCGAGCGCTTACTCGCACACTTTGGTGTCAAGACCATGCGCGATGGACTCAGTGTCACCATCTACGGCGGGCAGAAACCAGAACCTCGTGATCTCATCGTGCCTGGCGACATCTCCAGCGCCGCTTTCTGGATGGTCGCCGCCGCCGCCATTCCCGGCGCGCAAATCACCATCCGCAACGTCGGACTGAACCCCACGCGCACCGGAGTCATCAACGTCCTCCTGCGCATGGGCGCGCAAATTCAAGACTTCGTCCAGCAACACGAAGGCGAGCCGACCGGAAATATTCTCGTCAAAGGCTGTGACCTCAATGCCACAGTCATCGGTGGAATAGAAATCCCCAACGTCATTGATGAGCTGCCCATTCTCGCAGTCGCCGCCGCGCTCGCCCGCGGCCAGACTATCATTCGTGACGCCCGGGAACTTCGCGTGAAGGAGACCGACCGCATCGCCGCCGTGGCGCACAATCTCCGACTCATGGGCGTTCCCGTGGAAGAATTCGAGGATGGCATGGAAATCACCGGCGGCGCACCGCTCAAAGCCGCGGAAATGGACAGCTACGGCGACCACCGCATCGCCATGGCCTTCGCCATCGCCGGAATGTTCGCCAGCGGCGTCACTGTCATCAACAACACCGACTGCATCGCTACGTCCTATCCCGGTTTCGAACGCGACCTTGCGCTGTTCCTCAACGAGTCCAGCACGCCGGACGTGCCCGTTGATGTCATTTCCCGCGTGCCACGCAAAGTTGCCGAACGACTCCATCCCACGGAATAAATTATGCCCGCTCCGCTTGTCATAGCCATGGACGGACCAGCCGCTTCTGGAAAAAGCAGCGTGGCCCGTGAAGTCGCTAAACGTCTTGGCTGGCTCTTCGTCAATACCGGCAACATGTATCGCGCCGCCACCTGGGCCGCCTTGCGCGACAACTTGAATCCCCAGGATGAGCAGCAAGTTACCCGGGCCGCTGAATCCTGGAACATCACTTGCCCGATCGCCAACGAACAATGCATCGTCCAGTTGGATGGACGCAACATCGAGGATAAACTTAACAACGGAGACGTGAACCGTGCGGTGTCGTTCGTGGCACGCGTGCCTGCCGTCCGCGACCGTCTCGTCGCCATGCAGCGCGAAATCGGACGCACCCAACCCGTTGTCATGGAGGGACGCGATATCGGCACCGTGGTTTTCCCCGATGCCATGGCCAAATTCTATATCGACGCCACCGAAGAAGTCCGCGCCCGCCGCCGCGGGTTGCAAGGGCAGGCCGATACCGTGAGCGAGCGCGACCGGATCGACAGCACGCGCAAGACAGCGCCGCTCATCGCCGCCCAAGACGCCATGGTGATCGACAGCTCTCACCTCTCCCTCGACGAAGTGGTCACCTGCGTCATGAATGAACTCCGGACTCGAGGTCTGATCCAGCCAAAAGCATGAACCTTTCCTATCGGCTCGGCTACAACCTCTTCAAACTCCTCGCTCGCGCGTTCTTCAATCACCGCGTCATCGGCAGGGAAAATCTCTCCGTTACCGGCGGCGCGCTGATCGCCTGCAATCATGCCAGCTTCGTCGATCCCCCATTCGTTGGCATTGCCCTCGATGAGCAGATCCACTATCTCGCACGCAAATCTCTGTTCGATCATCCTGTTGCCGGCGCCATTTTGCGCTCATGGAACGCCGTGCCTGTGGACCAGGATCGGCCGGACATGACCAGTTTAAAGACCGTGATCCGGCGTCTCCGGGAAGGAAATAAAGTCCTCGTCTTTCCAGAGGGCGAGCGCTCTTTCGACGACGTGCTGCTGCCCGGTCTGCCCGGCATCGGCCTCATCGTCGCGAAGTCCGGCGTGCCCGTCATCCCGGTGCGTCTCATCGGCACCCATGCCGCGCTCCCGCGCAATGGAAAGGTCATCCATCCCACCGAGGTCACCCTAGTCTGCGGCAAACCGTGGCAATGCGACCCCTCGCAATACGGTTGTGAAGGCAAGGAACTCTATCAGTGCATTAGCGACGACATCATGAAGCAGATCGCAGCACTGCAGCTGTAAGTTTGGTGCAACAGGGAGTGGCGCTAATTTTCAGGATTGCTGAACAAAGTCAGAGTGCTGCAACGCTGAACGTAGCGAGGGCGTCTCGCCCTCGATCATCCTCGGTGGATGCAGAGCGGAAACGCGAGGGCGAGACGCCCTCACTACGATATCTCGGCAGCACCCGTTTCATAATCTTGCGGCGCTGAATCAATGCCACTAATGGCGTCAGATAAACCGGGCGCACAGCCCTACGTCCCCATGACCCGCTTGAACCAATCGTCCGTGCGCTTCTGGCGCGCCTCAAGCCTCAGGCGTCTGCGTTCGTTGTAATCGGAATACTTCTCATTTTTCTTCTTAAGCTTTTCCGAGTATTCCTCCGAAGAAGTTTCGTGGGCGCAGGAGGAGATGACGCTGGCCAGCAGGGCGGTGGCTAGCAGGTAAAGAGTTGTTTTTTGAAGTATCATGGATGGTTGGATTCGATGAGAATTTTTGCGAGTCGGCTGACTTGAGCAACCAAAATCGTGAATTCCCGCCAAACATGCCGACGACTTAAAAAAGTGCATATAATTTCAGACACTTCCTCAAATATTATTTGGAAAGTGGAGGCGAGGGGAGTTGAACCCCTGTC
>JANNQW010000003.1:0-5614 GCA_031400955.1 Verrucomicrobiota bacterium | reverse complement strand
CTCGTCCAGGACAATATCGTGTAACTCAAGCCATCGCGCCCGATCCGCCGTCCATCGCTCCAACAGCGGCTTCGGCCACGAATCAGCCAGCCGGAAAGTGACAAAGTAAGTCACACCATTTTGCACCCAATGCGGCAATTGCTGCCTTGTGATCTGCGTTTCCTTTCCGTGGTCAAACGGCTGAAAAGGTGGTGGCAGTTCAGACGGTGGTGGCGGATGTCCCATACGCCATGGAAACTATTTACCCAGGCTTTGCCTGCAATATAATTCTGATTTCGCGTGTGGGACACCCGCGACCACTATCTCAAGTCCCCATCAACCGATCCCCAAAATCCCCCAGCCCGGGCACGATGTATTTTTGATCGTTAAGCCGCTCATCAAGTGCGGCGGTAAAAATAGTGACGTCGGGATGATGCTCCTCCATGAACTTCACTCCCTCGGGCGCGGCAACAATGACCAGCACGGTAAAATGCTTGCCACCGCGATCTTTCAAAGACTGCACCGCGTGCGCCAGCGTGCCGCCGGTGGCGAGCATGGGATCCACGATGAAAATACGCTGATCGCCTAGCGGGGGAATTTTTGAGTAATAAGACTTCGGCTGGGCGCTTTTCTCATCGCGCTGGATGCCAACGTGCGCGACCTGCGCGTCCGGCAGCATATCCAACACCGGCTCCACCATGCCCAGACCGGCACGCAACACAGGAACCACCAAAGTCGGCGCGGCAATCTCCACGCCAACACAATTCTGAATCGGGGTGCGCACAGTGCGCGGCCTCGTCGGAAGCGTTCGGGTGGCTTCGATAACAAGGAATGCAGTGATCTCGTTGCAGAGCCGGCGAAAACGTCGTGGCGGAGTGCGCTCATCGCGCAGTTCCGTGAGCACCGAGTGGGCCAGTGGATGAGACAAGACGTGCAGCGGCATGGCCCACCATGATACGACAATCCCCGTCGCGCAAACGTGGATCAATACTGGCACCCGAATTGCTTGCAAAGCGTCGTCGTCCGCGCACCTTCGCGCCTGCGTCAGTCGCAATTCCAATCATGACCGTTGCCAAAACTATCTCCCACTCCATCCGGCCGATCAAAAAACTGCTGGTCGCCAACCGGAGCGAAATCGCCATCCGAGTGATGCGCGCCGCAACGGAACTCGGAATCCGCACCGTCGCCATCTATGCGCAGGAGGACCGCTTCTGTCCACACCGCTTCAAGGCCGACGAAGCCTACGAACTCAACAAGGAGAAGGGTCCGGTCGGCGCCTATCTCGACATCGAAGGCATCGTCCAGCTCGCCAAGGAAAAAGGCGTGGACGCCATCCATCCCGGCTACGGTTTCCTCTCGGAGAATCCGCACTTCGCCAAGGCTTGCGCCGACGCCGACATCATCTTCATCGGACCGGATTCGCGGATTCTCAATATGATGGGCGACAAGACCGCCGCGCGCGAAGTGGCGCGCAAACTCCGCGTGCCGATTCTCGAAGGCACAGACGAGCCCGTGAGCGACCGCAAAGAAGCGCTCGCCGTCGCTAAAAAAATCGGCTTCCCGCTCATCATCAAAGCGGCCTTCGGCGGCGGCGGTCGCGGCATGAGAGTCGTGCGCGACGCCAAAGATCTGGAGAAACTGCTCGATGAGGCACAGACCGAGGCGCTCCGCGCGTTTGGCAACGGCGCGGTCTTCCTGGAAAAATTTGTCGGCAAGGCCAAACACATTGAGGTGCAAATCCTGGGCGACAAACACGGCAGTGTCCTTCACCTGCACGAGCGCGACTGCTCGGTGCAACGCCGCCACCAGAAAGTGATCGAGCAGGCACCCAGTTACGGCGTCGACCAAAAGATCATCGACAGCCTGTGCGAAGCTGCACTCAAGATTGCTCGAGAAGTCAAATACACTCACGCCGGCACCGTGGAATTTCTCGTCGATGTCGATTCCGGCGAATGGTTTTTCATCGAGATGAACCCCCGCATCCAGGTGGAGCACACGGTCACCGAAGAGATCACCTGCATCGACATCGTGCGCAGCCAGATTCTCATCGCGCAAGGTCACAAACTGCATGAGGAACCGCTGGCACTGCCGCAGCAGAACAAGGTCGAGAAGTCGGGCTTCGCCGTGCAGTGCCGCATCACCACGGAAGATCCGGAAAATGGTTTCACTCCCGATTTCGGTAAAATCCTCACCTACCGCAGTGCTGGCGGCTTCGGCGTGCGGCTCGACGGTGCACTCGGCACCACCAACGCGGTCATCACGCCCTATTATGATTCGATGCTGGTGAAGGTCACTGTTTTCGCTCACACCTATCATCAGGCCCTCGACCGCATGGATCGCTGCCTGCGCGAGTTTCGCATTCGCGGAGTGAAGACCAACATCCCTTTCCTGCTCAATGTTCTCCACCACGAGGACTTCCGCAAAGGCCTCGCGACAACGCGTTTCATCGACAATAATCCCGAACTTCTCAAGTTCACTGCGCGCCAGGATCGCGCGACGAAGCTGCTGACCTATCTCGCGGATACCATCGTCAACGGCAATCCTCATGCCAAGGGGCACAAGTCGCCGAAACCCTACCCGGCACCACCCTCTCCCAAATGGGATCGTCGCATGGTTCCACCCGCGGGAACGAAGCAACTGCTCACCGAAATGGGTCCTGACAAATTCTGTCGCGAGTGGGTTGCCAAGCAAAAACGCCTCCTACTCACGGACACCACCTTCCGCGATGCCCATCAGTCGCTGCTGGCCACCCGCGTCCGCACTTTTGACATGCTGGCCGTGGCTGATTCCGTCGCCCACCGCACACCGAACTTATTTTCACTCGAGATGTGGGGCGGCGCGACCTTCGACACCACCATGCGCTTCCTACGCGAATGCCCTTGGGAGCGTCTCCGTCAGTTGCGCCTGCGCGTGCCGAACATTCTTTTCCAGATGCTCTTCCGCGGCTCTAACGCGGTCGGCTACTCGAACTACCCGGACAACGTCGTCAAAGGATTCATCAAACACGCCGCGCAGAACGGCATGGATATTTTCCGCATCTTCGACTCGCTCAACTACCTGCCAAATCTCACTCCCGCGATGGATGCCGTGCGCGAGGAAACCGACTCCATCTGCGAAGGCACCATCTGCTACACCGGCGACATCCTCGATGAGAAGCGCGATAAATATTCCCTGAGCTACTACGTCCGTCTCGCGAAAGAGCTGCAGAAGATGGGCGCGCACATGCTTTGCATCAAGGACATGGCCGGTCTCTGCCGTCCCTTCGCCGCGCGCAAGCTGGTGAAGGCGCTCAAGGAGGAACTTGATATTCCGATCCACTTCCATACGCACGACACCAGCGGACTCAATGCCGCCAGCATTCTCCAAGCTGCGGAAGCTGGCGTAGATGTCGCGGACGCCGCCATCTCCAGCATGAGCGGCAGCACCTCGCAACCGAATCTCAACAGCATTGTCGCCGCCTTGCAGAACACGCCGCGCGACACCAATCTCGACGCTGCAGCTCTGCAGGAGTTCAGCGATTACTGGGCTGCTGTGCGTCAGTTCTACAAACCTTTCGACACCAGCGAACCCTACGGCACTGCGGAAGTTTATCTCCACGAAATGCCCGGCGGACAATATACCAATCTCAAGGAGCAGGCCGAAAGCATGGGCATCGGCAACCGCTGGCCGGAGATTGCACACGCCTACGCCGAAGTGAACGCGCTTCTGGGCGACATCGTCAAAGTCACACCGTCAAGCAAGGTCGTTGGCGACATGACCATGTTCCTCGTCACGCGCGGCATCAAGGCCGCCGACGTGCTTAACCTCACCGCCAACGAAGGCTTCCCCGAGAGCGTCATCGACATGCTCGCCGGTGGTCTCGGCCAGCCGTTCTACGGACTCGACAAGGCGAAGGCCAAGGACTCCTGGAAGAAATGGAACGCAGTCGCCAGCGTGGTGCTCGGCAAACGCAAGCCCATCACCAAGCGTCCCGGTGAAGTCGCCAAACCCGTCAAGCTCGACGACGTGCGCAAAGAACTGGAAGGCAAACTCAAGCGCAAGCCGACCGATGACGACGTCTGGAGCTATCTGATGTATCCCGATGTCTTCGTGAAATTTGCTGCCTTCCGTCAGGCGCACAGCGATGTCAGCGTGCTGCCCACTCCGGCTTATTACTATGGCCTGCACGACAAGGAGGAGATCAGCATCGATCTCGAAGCGGGCAAGACCGTCTTCGTCCGCCGCCTCAATCTCACCGAACCCGACAAGGACGGCATGCGCACTGCGGTCTTCGAACTTAACGGTTATCCGCGCCACACCACCGTCGCGGACAAATCACTGACGAAAGACGTCAAGCACCGGGCCAAAGCCGACCCCGCGGATCCGCTTCAAGTCGGGGCGCCGATGCCAGGCATGGTGGCCAGTATCGCGGTGAGTGTCGGCCACAAGGTCAAGGAAGGCGACAACCTCCTGGTGCTCGAGGCCATGAAGATGTTTGCCAGCGTCACCGCCCCCTGCGACGGCACAGTTGCCGAAGTCGCCGCGAAGATAAGTGAAAGTGTGGCCAGCAAGGATTTGCTCATTCGGCTGACGAAGTGACCAATTGTCAGCTCGCTGCTGGCGCTATTGCAGCAGGAATGCTGCGGACTGAAGTCCGCGCTCCCTTCCGGGTAGGCGATTGTTATTCTTCTGTCCAGAAGGCGTATGGGACATCCGCCACCACCACAATGAAACTGCTGTGCGCCGACCCCGGGAAAGTAAATGACTGATGTGAGTGGTGGCGGATGTCCCATACGCCCTGGAGTCAGTGGATAAAAGTGGCTCATGCGGCCCTCCGCATGAATACTGACTTTCGCAGCGGCAAAGCTGCGAACCGGTGCGAACCGGTGTGAACCGGTGTGAACCGGTGTGAAGCGGGGCTGAAAAGCCCCGCCTCCTTTGCTGATACGGACTGAAGTCCGCGCTCCCTAACGGCTCCACGCGTCACTGAGCTTGATATCCAAGCGGCTCAGAGCGCTTGCTTTCAAAACTTCACACAATATAGTTATCTCATGACTACCATGGCCGAAGTTGAAAAACTCGCACTAGGTTTGCCTGACACCCATCGGGCCGTCCTGGCAGCGCATCTACTTGGTTCGCTTCCCTCGGTTCTTCATGACGAGGACGAGGGCATGTCGGAGGCTTTGCGTCGCGACGCGGATTTTGATTCGAGTGCGTCATTTGGCATATCATTGGAGCAACTTGATCAGCAGATCGAAAGCCGCCGTAGCTGATGCAGCTTATCCTTCATCCGAAGGTTTCCTCGGACATCGATAAAATCATGGAGTATTACGAGCAGGTAGCTACTCCAGAACTTTCGGATGAGTTTTATGCAGAATTACGGCATTTCATCGACGAAGCAGCGGCGAGGCCGGGATCTTTTCCGGTTCGAGAGCGCGACATCCGCCGGGTGAACCTAAAACGGTTTCCCTATAACTTTCTCTATCGCATTGTAGGCGATACAGTCCGGATTCTTGTTGTCCGGCATCACGGAAGGCATCCATCTTTGGGGATCAGACGCCGATAGTTACCGGTATCCAACTGCTCGTGGTATTATCCTTCTGTCCAGAAGGCGTATGGGACATCCGCCACCACCACAATGAAACTGCTGTGCGCC
>JANNQW010000002.1:0-12597 GCA_031400955.1 Verrucomicrobiota bacterium | reverse complement strand
GGCGAGCGGCTTTTCGCAATACACATGCAGATTGCGGTTCAAGGCCCAGTTGGCGACGAACGCATGCGTGTGATCAGCCGTGCAGCATACAACGGCGTCGATATCCTTTTGCTCAAGGCATTTACGCCAGTCCACATAGGTTTTGGCGTTGGGGAACCGCTTGAGTGCGTCCGGGAATCGTTTCTCATTCACGTCGCAAAGCGCCACCACGTTCTCCTCGGACAGGGAGTCATAGTGGGCCAGGCCTCGACCCCAGACACCGATGAGCGCGATGTTGAGTTTGTTGCTGGGGGCATTCTTCCCTGCGCGGAGTCCGCTGGGCAGCAGAAAAAATCCGGCGCCGGTGGCGGCGTTATTGAGGAATTGGCGACGTTTCATGGTGTGATGGTTCTCTGTGTTCACGGCTCCCGTTTTTTAGGAGCATTCGCCCATCGTAGTGATGGCGAGGGACAGGGCAAGGAATTGTTTGCGCAGGGCGGAAGCCGCGAAGGGAGTCGCGGACTACTTCATTAGCCTGGAGTGGCCTGCCCCCACTATAATTTCCCCATCGTTTCGCGCCCGCGACGCTTTGTCTCGGGATCGTCCTTGCCCACGTCGGGCATCGCCAGCCCCTTCTTGATATAGTGCCGGGCTTCATCTTCCTGCCCCATCTGAGCGTAGGTTCGGCCCAGCTCGATATAATGAATGAGGCGGCCAGGATTAAGTTTGATGGCCGTTTGAAAGCACTTGAGCGCTTCATCGTTTGTTGCCGGTGGCAAGCCGCCGTAGGCCACCTTGGCCATGGCCCGTGTGAAGAAGCCGACTTCCGCCAGTCGCTGGTGCCAGCAGCCCAGAATGTGCCAGGCCAGATCTTTGCTCGGGTCGAGGGCGATGGCCTTCTCAACTTCGGCTTTCACTTGGCGCGAGGCTTCCAGCTTCTGTTTATTGCCAAGCATTGGTGACATCTTTGCGTTGCTGATCGCAACGGAAAGATGAGCCTCGGATTCGTTGGGAGCCAACTTCACAGCACGTTCTGCATAGTCCTTGCTGATGCATCCAAGCCTAATCTTTTCCTCCGTCTTTGTCGCGTCCTGCATGAGATGGCGGTATTGCCGCGCGATGTGCAGAAGGAGATCCACGTTGTCGGGCTCCAGCTTTTCCGCCGGCAGGTAGAACTTGAGTGCGTCACCAGGTTGAAATTTCAGGTCGCAGACTTCGCCACTCGCCATGAGTTCAACTGCGGATTGTGCCTGTCCAGCCACGGAGGTCAGTAACAGCACCGTGGCCATGGAAAATGCCTTGATGGTAATGGAGGAGGTTAGGAGTCGCATGGATATTACTTTAGTCAGAGATGATGCCTACTATACGCTGTGCCGAAATTAGCCAGTATCACCGTAACTGGTAAACAGCGCGTTGGGTGTTGGACTTAATGGGGCGATCTGCGTTCAAAAATTCAGCGAAGCTCGGCCCCAGGCTGAACAACGAGCGAGCCACGGGGGAAGGCTGCGCCATTTCATTGCCAGCGGCCTACCCATGTAAAGCCTAACTGTGAACGCGAATAGAACCTGCCTACACAAGCTTGAGCTCAATTTGAGTCGCGCATGCAAGGTTTGGGTTGCAACGAAATTGACACCCACGCATTTTTAAAAATATTTTCTCGCATATTTTCTATCATCCCTTCATAAAAGGGACCGACCTTCGTCGTGCTCAAGCAATCCGGCGGCTGGACCACAGGCATGCTGGCCAATCAAATCTGGTCCGTTGGCGGCGGTGATGAGCCCATCAATGCCGCCTTCCTTCAGCCCTTCGTCAGCTACACCACCAAGACCCAACCCACCGTGGTCCTGAACCCGGAGTCCACCTATGACTGGGAGAACAATCAGTAGACCGTGCCCATCAATTTATCGGTCAGCCAGGTCTTCAAAATTGGCTCGCAACCCATGAGCCTGCAGCTCGGTGCCCGTTACTACGCAGACGGCCCTGAAGGACACGCCAACTGGGGCGCCCGATTGAACCTGACCTTCCTCTTCCCCCAGAAGCATGCAGCGCCAACGCCCGTAGCCGGCAAATAGCAAACAACGGAATTCTATCCGGAGAAAACCAGAACCAGCCATGAAAAGAAATACGCACATGCTCCTGTGCGGGATGTTTGCAGCCGCACTGATAGCGGCAGAGCCTTCCTTGCCGCTCTCTCGGAGCGGTTTTGCGCATGATCCCAAGCAAACTTGATGGCGCGTCCATGCGGAACTAACCGTTCATTCGATTATGAATCACGCGGACCGTCTCCCGCGAGGCGGCCCGAAAATTCACTAGCGAATCTCATCTGCCGCCCCAAGATCATCATTTATGAGAAAGCCCCTCCATCTGATCATTTTCGCTTCCTGCTTCGCGGGCATGACCTTCGCCGAGCCAGCACCACCTCCTCCGGGCATGGTGCTTATTCCCGGCGGCAGCTTTGCCATGGGCAGCGCGCTTCCCGGCAGTCTACAGGATGAGCAGCCGGTGGTGCATGTGACACTCGACGCTTTCTTGATAGATACTTGCGACGTGACCAATGCCCAATTCCGGAAGTTCACCGAGGCTACGGGCTACAAGACCATCGCAGAGCGTCCGATCGATTGGGAGGAGGTTAAAAAAACCGTCCCAGCCGGAACGCCGAAACCTCCCAACGAAATGTTGCAGCCGGGATGCGTGACGTTTTCTCCACCGCCGGGACCGATTGATCCGCGAGCTGGAGAAACCTGGTGGGACTGGACGCGCGGGGCGAGTTGGCAGCATCCCGAAGGTCCGGCCAGCGATCTCAAGGGTCGCGACGATCACCCGGTCGTGATGATGGCTTGGGATGATGCGGTCGCCTATGCCAAATGGGCCGGCAAACGACTCCCCACTGAAGCCGAGTGGGAATACGCCGCGCGCGGCGGGCTCGCGGGCAAGCGTTTTGCTTGGGGCGATGAATTCAAGCCCGGCGGAAAATTCATGGTCAACATCTGGACCGGCACTTTTCCCAGCAAGAACACCTCCGAAGATGGCTTCGCCGGCACCTCACCCGTCAAATCGTTCCCAGCAAACGGCTACGGTCTCTACGACATGGGCGGCAATGTTTGGAACTGGTGCAATGACTGGTATCGCGTGGACACGCTGGCTCGCGCCAAGCTCGCCGGCACCGCTTGCGTCAATCCGACCGGTCCCGCTTCATGCTATTCACCGGGTCATCCCGACCAGCAGGAGCGCATCATCAAGGGCGGTTCCTTTCTCTGCAATGTTTCTTATAGCGAAGGCTATCGCCCCAGCGCCCGTCGCGGTTCCCCGATCGACACCGGCATGAGTCACATCGGTTTCCGTTGCGCCAAGAGTGTCGCTAAAACCGAAGTAACTGCACCCGCCACTTCCGTCAAAGAAAACAAGTAAGAGTATCGTCACCCACAAAGCCACTTTCCTGACAATAAAATCATGAACACCAAACTTATCCGACTCATTATTCTTGCCGTCGCCACCTGCGCGCTGGCGCCAAGCTGCACGACGAATGACCCCGTCACCCGCACCAACGCAGCCAATGCCAGCGCCTCGCAGATCGCCCGCGATTCACGCGCTGCACTGGCCTCGCTTTACGCTCAGAATTCTGGAGCCCGGGCACTGGCAAAGGAAACGAAGGGCGTGTTTGTTTTCCCATCCATCACCCGCGCTGGATTCATTTTCGGAGGCCAGGCCGGAAATGGCGCGATGTTTCGGAACGATGGAAGCATCGTTGGATACTATCAAACAACCTCCGCCTCCTACGGATTGCAAGCAGGTGTCCAAAAGTATAGCTACGCGCTTTTCCTGATGGATGATGAGTCACTCGAGAAAGTGAACCGCAGCGGCGGTTGGGACATCGGCAGCAGCCCGAGCCTCGTCATCATGAATCGGGGAATGGCTGCTTCGCTTAATACGACCAGCATCAATAAAGGCACCTATGCCTTTTTCTTCAACCAGCACGGGCTGATGGCTGGACTGGACCTGCAAAGTTCCAAGATTACACCGATCACGCCCCGCAAATAATCCAAGCTCATTTCGTCAGGCCCAGCGCTCGCGGTTATCTGTTTCATCAGGCTACACTATACTAAACACTAAATCATACTCCTCTTGAGCAAGGTTTTATGATGGTGGGGAAACGGTGCAAATAAAATTCTTGAGAAGTGGCGTTTATGGAGTCTTGCGTGATTGCATGACGCGTCACTGGCCTACAACGCCGCGCTCCCCTCAGCCAGCAAACTCTCCGCATGCGCCTTCGCGCTCTCGGCCTTGCCGCCAAGCATCCGCGCGAGTTCAGTGATGCGATCCTTTCCCTTCACTTCGCTCAGGGTTGATCGAGTGCGCTTGGCATCAAATTCCTTGGTCACGACAAACTGGCTTTTCGCCAAGCCGGCCAGTTGCGGCATGTGGGTGATGGCGATGACCTGATGCCGCTCGGCCAGTGCGGCCATTTTGCGACCCACGGCTTCGGAGATGGCACCACCAACATTGGCGTCGATCTCATCGAAAACCATCAGCGGGATTGCGTCCTGTTTGGCGAGCGCACTTTTCACGGCGAGCAGCACGCGGCTCATTTCACCACTGGAGGCGGTGAGACGCAGCGGCTTGAGCGGCTCGCCGGGGTTTGGTGCAAACTGGAAATCAACTTCCTCCAATCCATCGCGCGCAGGTTCATCACGTTTGATGAGCGGGACTTCAAAGACAGCGCGCTGGAAACCGAGATCGGCGAGATGCGTGCTGATGTCCTTCGCGAGTTTCGGCGCGGCCTGTTTGCGTTTCGCTGAAAGCTGGGCGCCGAGCTTGTTCACTTCCGCGCGTTCGATCTCGGCTTGCTTCTTCAGCCTCTCGAGAGCCTCGCCGCGGTTCTCCATTTTCGCGAGCTTGCTTTCCGCCTGTTCCTGGAAGGCCAAAATGTCCTTCACAGCAGAACCATATTTGCGCTTGAGAGTCTGGATGGTGTGGATGCGCTGTTCAAGGCGTGCCAGCTCCTCCGGCTGAATCTCGATGCCCTCGGCGTAGTCGCGCACAGAGCTTTCCATCTCGCGTAATTCGATATGGGCGGACTCGAAGCCGGCGAAAACTTCCGCGAGCTTTGGATCATACTTTTCCAGTTCGTGAACCATTTTCGCCACTTCGCGCAGGGCGGTCATGATGCCGCCCTCACCTTCGCCAAGTCGATCCGCGATGCCGCCGCACAACTCCACGAGGCGCGCACCGTTGGCGGCAATGCGATGGCGGCTTTCGATCTCCTCTTCTTCGCCGTCCTGCATCTTCGCATCGGTGATGTCCTTGATCTGGAACCTCAGCATGTCTATTTCCTGCTCGGTGGCGCGCTCGGCACTGGCCAGTTCATCGTGTTCAGCCTGGGCACGTCGCCACGCAACGTGGGCTGCTCGATATTTTGCCGCCAAGTCCTCGACACCGGTGAAGGCATCAAGCATCTCCAACTGGCGCTCTTTGGAATGGAGCGACTGATGGTCGTGCGGACCGTGCAGGTCAACAAGGTGTTCCCCCAGCGACTTGAGCATGGCGCTGGTGACGGGCGAGCCGTTGACGAATTGCTTGTTGGTGCTGGTGCCGATGATGCGCCGGATGATGAGCGACTCGCCGCCAAGTTTGTCCAGCCCTCCCTCAATGAGAATGGCGTCCACTGCAGCAGCATTTTTCAAATCAAACACCGCCTCCACCGTGCAGGTCTCCGCGCCAGTGCGGATGAGGCCGCGATCGGCGCGTTCGCCGAGGATGAGCTTGAGCGCGCCGACGATGATGGACTTGCCCGCGCCGGTTTCGCCGGTGACGCCAACAAGGCCGCCCTCCAGTTCCCACGCGAGATCTTCGACGAGGGCGAGGTTTTGGATTTTGAGGAGGGAAAGCATGGCGGACGGCTGGCCGCTGGATTATGAGTGAGCGTGTCTTGATTTGCAACGATGTCCGCACTTGAACTCACCTTTCTTGGAACCGGGACCTCCGTCGGGGTGCCGATGATCGGGTGTGACTGTGAGACCTGCCGCAGCCATGACCCTCGTGACAAACGCCTGCGCTCGTCCATCCACGTCTCCACTCCGGAGTGCGCTTTCGTCGTGGATACCGGGCCGGATTTTCGCACCCAGTGCCTGCGCGAGAATATTCGCAAGCTGGATGCGGTGCTTTTCACACACCCGCACATGGACCATGTCATGGGATTCGATGACGTGCGCCGCTTTACCATTCCGGAGGAGGCTGTTATGCCGGTCTACGGCTTGCCCGAAACGCTGGAAGCCTTGCAGCGGATTTACTATTTCAGTTTCAACACCGTGAATCGCTGGCGGGGCTATCTCAAGGCGGACGCGAGGGTGATCGACGGACCCTTCCGGCTCGGCGAAACGGAGATCACGCCGCTGCTGGTGAAACATGCCAAGGTGAGCACCACGGGATTTCTCTTCTCGCGCGACGGAAAAAAACTCTGCGCCTATTTCAGCGATATGAAGGAGCCAATGCCGGATACGGTGGAGCAGTTGCGCGGGGTGGATACATTAATCGTGGACGGCTTGAGAAACACACCGCATCCCACGCACATGAATTTTTCTGAGGCCCTAGTGTTTGCATCGGAGGTGGGGGCGAGACAGACATGGCTGACACATCTCTCCTGCGAGATCCTGCATGAGCGAGAGGAACAAAAACTTCCCAAGGGCGTGAACATCGCGCATGATGGCCTGAAGCTAAAATGGTGACCCTGACGCCAGAGAAGCGCCAAATTCGAAATCGCACTGCGTGAATTCGAGGCCCAATTTTTCTGTTTTCGCTGATAGTTGCGGGCCTTTCTTCAAGCTGGAGAGCGCGTCAGGCTAAGCTGATGATTTACACACACACACATGCGGGATCACTTTACACGAGCGCTGCGGATCAATTGCACTGTGCGCTCTATGCTGCGGAACTGGCTTACAGGAAGGAGAAGATAGGCGTGACTTGCTCAAGATTATGTCAACTGACCCGCGTTTCTCAAAACTACCGGGACGCAGCGCCGCGCTGGCGCTGGAGAAAGAGACGCAGTTGAAGAAGTGAAGCTGGCGTGTGCCTACACCCGAATTTTACCTTCCCGCCTGGCATGATCTCCGTAAGTAACACGGCATGACTGATCCCGCCTCCCCGAAGCCCGCCCTGATCCAAGCCATCGGTGGCTGGCAAATCATGTTTTACGGCCTCGGCTCCATGCTCGGCGCGGGCATCTACGCTCTCATCGGCAAGGCGGCGGGCGGTCTCGGCAATGCCATGTGGCTGGCCTTCCTCATGGCCATGATCGGAGCGATGCTCACCGGCCTCTCTTATGCCTGCGTCGGCGGACGCTACGCCAAGGCGGGCGGCGCGGCCTATGTCACGCACCGAGCCTTGCGCAAACCGCTGCTCAGTTATGTCATCGGCATCGCCGTGATGATGAGCGGCCTAACCAGCATGGCCACCGGCTCGCAGGCCATCATCAGACAAGTCAAGGAACTAAGCGGATGGAATCTCAATGACACCACCATCAAGCTCGCCTCCATCGGCGTCGTCTTCCTCATCGGCTGCGTCATCTATCGTGGCATCCGTGAAAGCATGTGGCTGAACATTCTTTGCACTGTCATCGAGGCCAGCGGTCTTCTGTTCATCATCGCCGTCGGCGCGCGCTACTGGGGCAGCGTGGATTACTTTGTTTCGCCCGGTGACACCGCAGAAGGCGGTGTCGGCTCCGGCATCACCTTCGCGCTCATCATGCAAGGTGCGGTGCTGACGTTCTATTCCTTCATCGGCTTCGAGGACATCCTCAACGTCAGCGAGGAAGTGAAAAATCCCTCCAAGAACGTCCCCTTCGGTCTCATCAGCGCCATGATCCTGGCCACCGCCATCTACCTGGCCGTCGCCATCACCGCCGTGTCTGTCGTGCCGTGGCAGGAACTCGCTAAAAGCGATGCCCCGCTCATGGAGGTGGCCAGCCGTGCGGCGCCATGGTTCACCGGCATCAAGCCCATCTATGGTTTCATCACCATCTTCGCCATCGGCAACACCGCGCTTCTCAACTACCTCATGGGATCACGCCTGCTCTACGGCATGAGCCGCCAGGGCCTGCTGCCTGCCGTGCTTGGCAGCGTTCATGCTAAGCGCCAGTCACCGCACATCGCCATCATTGTTCTCTTTGGCATCGTATCCCTGCTCATTCTCAGCGGCGGCGTCAAACAGCTAGCGGAATCCACCGTGCTGCTGCTTCTCTTCGTCTTCACCGTGGTCAACATCTCCCTCGTCATCCTCAAGCGCCGCCCCGGCGAGCCCCGCGGCGGCTTCGAGCCACCGCTGCTCGTCCCCATCTTCGGCGCGCTCGTCTGCGCCCTGCTCATCATCGTCCGCGTCCAGAGCGCCATCACCAGCGCCGACCAAGCCCAGCAAACCGCACCACTCATCGCCGGAGCCATCATCCTCATCAGCCTCGTGCTCTACGCAGTGCTCAAACCCAAGCATCCGGTCGCACAGGAAGATTAAACTGCGGTTCATGAGCCAGGCCGCCAGATCACCGGCTGGCTGATAGAATGACTTTCCATTCTGAGTAATACTACCATCGGATGACCGGAGCACCTGCACTTGCGCAAGTGCTCCAACCATCCGGCAATTCATTCATGCCATTTCAATCAAGCAACTTTCCCCTTATCCTGGCATGCGGGATCGTTGCGATCCTGCCTCAATCTCTGCCCCTGACTGCGGCCGCAGCGCCCCATCCTGGAGCCGCAATTTATCAGAAGCTTTGTCTGCAATGCCATGGAAAAAACGGAGAGGGCGTCGAAGGGAAATATGACGAGCCGCTCGTGGGCGAGCGCAATCTGGAGGCGCTGACCCGCAAGATTGAGAAGACGATGCCGGAGGACAACGAGGGCGCGTGCGTGGGTGAAGACGCGAAACAAGTGGCGGCTTATATTTACGAGTCATTCTATTCGTCCGAGGCCCAGACCCGGCTCCCCCTTCCGCCGATGGATTTGAGCCGCCTGACGATTTCCCAGTATCGCACGTCCGTGGCAGACTTGATCGGCCACTTTCGCATGGGTCCCGGATTTGACCGCCCGATAACGGCAGAGACGGGTCTCAAGGGATTCTACCGCGGACAGAAACTCCCGAAGCCCGGCGAGGAAGCCGTGGACACCACCGCCAAGAAAGGAATCAAGGCCAAGGTTCCAAACATGACGATCGAGCGTGTCGATCCAGTTGTTTCATTTCGCTTCGGCGCGGACAGCCCGGACAAGGAGACTATGGAAGCGGATCAGTTCCAAAACCGCTGGGAAGGCAGCGTCGTCGCGGAGGAAACGGGCCTGTATGAATTCAGCATCAAAACCGAAAACGGAGCGCGACTGCACGTCAATAATCTGAGCGAAGGCAACGCGTTGATCGATGCATGGGTCAGCAGCGGCCCGGATGTGCGCGAGGAAAAACGCACCATTTACCTTCTGGGCGGACGGGCCTACGGACTGACGCTGGAGCATTTCAAGTTCAAGGAAAAGTCGGCCTCGATCGAATTGTGGTGGAAGCCTCCGCATGGCGTGAAGGAGATCATTCCCCGGCGCGTCTTTCGCACCGACCGGCCGAAGCCGCTCATGATTGTGGATGCCGTCTTTCCCGCAGACGATCGCAGTGGAGGCTACGAGCGGGGCACCACCATCTCCAAGGACTGGGACCAGGCAACCACCGAGGCTGCGGTCGCGATTTCTGAATATGTGGAGAAAAACGTTGACGAGCTGGCCGGAACCAAACGCAACTCACCGGACCGCACGGAAAAGCTCCGGAAATTTGCCGCTGAATTTTCTGGCACGGCGTTCCGCCGCCCATTGACTGATGAAATAATTAAACACAATGTCGACCGGCATTTTGCCACCGCGAAAACGTCCGATCTGGCAGTCAAACGGATCGTGCTTTTCACCTTGAAGGCACCGGAGTTTCTTTATCCTGCCGTCGCTGAGCCCGACCGGCCGGACGATTATGCCGTGGCCTCCCGCCTGGCCCTAGCGCTCTGGGATTCCCTTCCCGACCAACGCCTCACGCGCGCCGCCGCTGATGGGAAGCTGCATACCCGCGAACAAGCTGCCGGGGAAGCGCAGCGCATGATCGCCGATCCTCGAACCCGTGCCAAGCTTCAAGGATTCTTTCATCACTGGCTCGAATTGGAACGCGCGGAAAACATCTCGAAAGATCCCAAGGACTTCCCCGGTTTCAGCAAGGAGGTCCAGTCTGATCTGCGCATGTCACTGATGCAGTTCATCGATGAAGTCGTTTGGAGTGAAAAATCCGACTACCGAGAACTCCTCCAGGCAGACTACCTCCTGCTCAACGAGCGTCTCGCGAAGATTTACGGCAAGACCGCGCCCGGCGATGGCTTGCAACGCATCTCGTTTGATCCGAAGCAACGCGCTGGCGTGGTAACCCACCCATACCTTCTCGCGTCCCTAGCCTACAGCCGGCAGACTTCGCCGATCCATCGCGGCGTCTTTCTAACTCGCAACATCGTCGGCATGGCCCTCAAGCCGCCGCCCATGGCCGTCGCGTTCGAGGAAAGCCACTTCGATCCGAAACTCACCATGCGTGAGAAAATCACCCGGCTCACGCAGAACGATTCCTGCATGTCCTGCCATTCGCTGATCAACCCGCTCGGCTTCAGCCTCGAAAACTTTGACGCCATCGGCCGCTGGCGCACCAAGGACAACAACCAGCCGGTGAATCCCGTAACCGAATTTGCCAACGAAAAGGGCGACAGGGTTCACCTCACAGGACCGAGAGATATCGTGAACTATGTGGCTGGCAATCCTCTGGGCCATCGGGCCTTTGTCCGCCAGCTTTTTAATCACACCGTCAAGCAACTAGCGCCCGCTTACGGAATGCGCACGCTGGACGAGTTGCAGCGCAAGTTCACTGTCTCAGATTGCAACATTCAAAAGCTTCTGATTGAAATCGCCCTCGTGGCCGCGCTCGATGGAGTGCCGGCCGTCTCCCCTGATACCGTCAGCAACTGACACCGCTCCCGACATGAAATCGCTATACCGCCGCCAGTTCCTCCGCGACCTCGGAATCTCCGCTGCCGCACTCCCGTTTCTCAGCGGACTGCCAGAACTCACAGGCGCAACGCTGCCACAGCGCCGTCAGCGCCTCGTCATCATGTTCTCCCCCAACGGCACTCTGCCGGATGAGTTCTGGCCGGAGCAGGAAGGCGCGGGCTTCGATCTCAAATCCATCCTCAAGCCTCTCGAGCCCTTTAAGGATCGCACGCTCGTCCTGCACGGGATTGCCAACAAAGTGGGCGGTGATGGAGACCATCACATGCGCGGCATGAGCTGTCTGCTGACTTGCGATGAACTTCTCAAAGGCAACATCATGGGCGGCGGCGGCAACCCGGCCGGCTGGGCCAGCAATATTTCCATCGATCAGGAAATTAAGAACTTCCTCCAGTCACGCCCGGAAACACGCACGCGATTTGGCTCGATTGAGTTCGGTGTGGCCGTGCCCAACCGGGCTGATCCCTGGACGCGCATGAGCTATGCCGGCAGCAATCAGCCCGTGGCCCCCATTGATGATCCCCACCAGATGCTGAAGAAGCTTTACGGCCAGATGAAGGACAAGGCCAGTCTCGTCAGCATCCTCGACGATGTGCGCGACGACTTGAAGCGCGTATCCAAGAAACTAAGCGCTCGCGACAAAGCCTTGCTCGACCAGCATCTCACGCTGGTGCGCACTCTGGAGCAGGATTTAATAGACGCTGACAAGCAGGGTCAGCTCTCGCATCCCGTCCCCAAGCTCGACCCCAGCATCGAACTGGTGAACGACAATACGCCGCAGATCAGCCGCATCCAGATTGACCTGCTTGTGAACGCGCTCGCCAACGACATGGCCCGGGTGGCCACGCTACAATACATGCGTTCGGTCGGCATGGCCCAAATGCGCTGGCTCGGCGTCGAGGAAGGCCATCACTCTCTCTCCCACGATCCGGACGACAACAAGGACAGCCACGCCAAGCTCGTGAAGATCAACACCTGGTTTGCCGGCGAGTTTGCCCATCTGGCCAAACGTCTTGCCGAAACACCCGAGCCCGCCGGTGAGGGCAGCATGCTCGACCACACACTGCTGGTCTGGACTAACGAACTCGGCAAAGGCAACAATCACACGCTCGACAACATCCCTTACGTCATGCTCGGCGGAGGCTCCGGTTTCAAGATGGGCCGCTCGCTCAAGTTTGACAAAGCAGCCCACAACCGTTTGTGGCTGGCCGTGGCTCACGCCATGGGCCACGATGAACTGCAAACTTTCGGCAAGACCGCCTTCTGCGAAGGCGGGGCGCTAAATCTGGGTTGATCCTAAGAAGGAGGTGAAGTCCACCGGAGCATTTTATTAAAGCATTTTAAAGATTTTCGTAGCCGCATCTCGTGTTGCGCAGCCGCGAAGCGAAAGTGCGGGACAAAGTCTCCTGGCTACAGAACTTCCTGTCTTCCCGCACTCTTACGAGATGCGGCCACAAAGTTTTATCATGCGCACATCTTACCTGTCTCTATGTGCTTGGAGTGCTGCGACATGTCGCGGCGTGGGAAATCTCGGACATGTCAGAGCACTCCAAAAATGGCATTACCGATG
>JANNQW010000001.1:0-3425 GCA_031400955.1 Verrucomicrobiota bacterium | reverse complement strand
AGATCCTTCATCTTCGCCACATAGTCTTCCTCCTGCATCTCGGCGAAGTGTCCGCAGAAAAGCAGGTTAACCTCCTTTTTCCGATCCTTGCTGCGCAGCACCAGCATTCGCGGCATCATCGCCATAATTGCGAACACCGCCGTGCCCAAACCCGTGCCGAACAGCGCCACGCCCACTGGCCGATGCGGACCTTGAAGGGTCAGAGCCATCATTAACAAAGACCCCGCCAGCAACAGGCTCGCCTTCTGGTCGGCCATGGCGGTCATGGAAACGTGGTGACGCTGCGCCGTCTGGAGCACGGCGATCGCGGGAGTAACATCGTTCGAGTTTGAGTTGCTCATAAGGGGACGTTTGGTTAAATGGCTGAAAAAAACCTACGAGCCCGCGAGCGGAGTGCAAGCGCGAATCAGCGGCAATCATCACGCTCCCCAAACAATTGTAGCAGACGACGTCAGGAGACTCTGATATTCCACCCGACAAAGACGCGCTGAACAACGATTTAGTGCCTCCTTACGTCATCAGCTACTATGATCATGATTTGGGTAGCGGACGACGTCAGGAGACTCTGACTTCCTGCCGCAGAAGAATGAGTCAATTGAACCAATGATGTATGGCAGGCGCTCCGCCTGCCGCAGTTAGTCTGCAATGCGCGCGCCATAACAGTCCTTTGCGCCAAGTTATGAAGACAAAACTTTGGACACCGTTGATTATGATGCATTCTTGTGTCACGAATGAGCGATGATGTTTTATGTGCTTATTAAGGATCGCTCGCGCCGCTGACCGCGTTTCACCGGAAGCTGTCGAGGATGCCGGCGAAGTGAATGCTTGACCTCGCCGACCCGAAGCTGATTATCAGCCTCCACGCCCATGGCCGCTCCGGCCCTGCATCTTCGTAGGCAATTTTCCGGCAGCAAATAACCATCCACCCATAGATCAACTCTTGTGAAATTTATTTGTCCCTCCTGCCAGATGCGCCTGATGGCCGAGCCGAATTTAGCCGGTCAAGTGGTCAACTGCCCCGGCTGCAATGCCAAGCTCCGGGTCCCTGCCGAAACTGCCGCTCCAACGCCGGCCGTCAACCGCCCGCTGGCGACTGGGTCAGCCAGCGGGCGCATGCACCCCAGCGGTCAACCGCAGGAACGCAAGGCGTGGAAGGAAGAGGACCCGACCAACCCCAACGCGAAGCTCAGTTTCGGCATCGGCCTCAGCCTGACCCTTCTGTGGTTCGCCATCGTCTTTCCGTTTCAGGCACCGCACGGCACACCGGCAGCGAGCTTCACGATGATGCAGATTCTGGCGAATCTTTTCTACAAGCATCTCACGGTGAGTTTCGCGAACACGCTCTTCTTCTTTTGGGCCATGGCCATCTGCTATCTGAAATTGCAGAAACTAAAGCACCAGAAAGCCGCCATGCTCCTGGACGTGCTGCCGATGGAACTCGGCAAAGAAATCAACGCCGATAATGTCGGAGTCTTCATCGATCACATTTACAAGCTGCCCATTAAACTCCGCGACAGTCTCATGGTTAATCGCATCCGCAAGGCGCTGGAGTTTTTTGAGGTGAGGCAGAATGTCAGTCACGTCAGCGCCATGATGGTCAGCCAGTCGGCCATCGATGGCTCGCGCATCATGGGCAGCTACATTCTGCTTCGCGCATTCCTCTGGGCCATTCCGCTCCTCGGCTTCATCGGCACCGTCGTCGGCCTGTCGCACGCCATTTCAGGAATGAGCTTTGGCGGAGTGGAAGATGTCGGCGCCATCATGGGCTCGATCAACAACGTGACCAGCGGCCTCGGCACCGCCTTCGACGCCACGCTGCTCGGCCTGGTCTTCGCCGTGATGCTCAACTTCCCGTTGAACTCCCTCACTAAAAACGAGGACGAAGCGCTCAACGACATCGACGCCTTCTGCAACGAAGTCCTTCTGCCCCGTCTCAACGATGGCGCGGGTGCAGGTGGCGGCGACCTCGGCGCGATCAGTGAAACTGTCGTGAAAGCCATCGCCGGCGCGCAGCAGGAGTTCCTCGGCAATCTCAACGAACTCTCCGCCCGCATGCTGGACTATGCGAACAATCTCGACCGCCGCACCGAAGAACATCAGCAGGCGGTCATCCAGGAATTCGTCACCAACATGACCAGCATGCGCACCGAGGTAGAGCAAAAACTCACCGATTCGATCAAGCAATCCAACCAATATTTCGGCGGCATTTCCACGGGACTACTGGGCCTCAATGAGGTCCTCAATAAACTCGGCGAGAAACAAATCGTTGTTCAGCAAGTAAAGAAAAAAGGCTGGTTCAGTCGCGACTAGCCAGTTGTTCATTCCGCCCAGCCTCTTAACTACATGGTCAAACGACGGAGCCACCGCAGCGACGAGATCCTGTTGATCCCGTTTCTGGACATCCTGTGCTCGCTGATCGGCGTCCTGGTGCTGATCATCGTGGTGCTGTGCGTGGCGCAGACCCAGAAGATCCACGGTCGCGCGCCTGAAGAACTGAATCGCGCGCAGGATTACCAAAAACTAGTCAAGGAGCAGAAGGAAAACCAACGCATCAATGTCTTGCTGAAAGACAAGCTGGTAAAATACGAAAAACTAAAGACAGAAACTCAAAGCAAGGAGGAGGCAGTCGCAAAGCTCCGCCTGCTGCTGAGCACCTCCACCACCGATCGCGAGAAAAACAAAGCGGCGAGCGCCAACTCGCTGAAGGAGCTCGATAATCTGCTCGTCGAAATAAAGGGACTCTCCAGTCAGGAATCACCGCTGAAGAAACAGATCGCGGAACTGCAGATCGAAATCACCAAGCGCAACCCGCCCGCGATCAAAGGACCTCCGGTCATCGTCAAACCCGGCGGTTCCGGACTCGCTAAAGGCAGCAAGGTCTTCTTTATTGAAACCTCTTGGGGCAAGCTCACCTTCTATTGGAATGAGAATGCCAGGAGCGTCGTCAGCGCCGCGCCCGACGTGATCGCCACGGACGTGGCGTTCAACACCTTTCTCAAGAACGTGCTCGCAGTGCCTCAGAGCAAGATCATCTTCCTGCTGCGCGAGGATGGCATGGGTGCGTACAACCTCGGCGCAGGCTGGGCGCAGGCGACGTACGGCTATCAAGTCGGCCAGCTAGGCAAGCTGCCCATTCCGGGGCGCGGCGAGATCGACATGCGGATGTTCAAGGACTACCTCGGCTCCCTGCCGCCGCCGCCACCGCCGGAGAAGAAGCCCGACGCACCCGCAACACCCCCGAAGCCAAACTAAGCAGGAGACAACATCATGGCCCGCCGCAAACATCAGGAGGAGGAGCTGCCCTTCGTGGCATTGATGGACACGATGACGAATGTCGTCGGCGTTCTCATCATCGTGCTGGTGATGGTGGGCATCGGGCTCGCGCAATCCGTCCACAAGGTGCTGTCCGACCTCCCGCCGGTGAC